>NZ_JBIAQI010000018.1:165401-244093 GCF_042888905.1 Streptosporangium sp. NPDC002721 | reverse complement strand
GGAGCTTCGGCACTGCCTCACCGCCCATCAACGACCTACTGGGCACTGATCGTACGCCTGATCTTGCCGCCCAAAAAGGAACAAAGCACTAGACGCAGACGTCGAGGATGGGCAGGTCGACGTCGAGCACATGGCACCGCGGTTTCGAGGGCGGCGGGTCGCTGGTCGGCGCGGGCGTCGGAGACGGGGCGGGCGGGGAGGGGCTGGAAGGAGAGGAGGGTCGGTCCGGAGGTGACGAAGACCGTGGTGTCGGAGCCGCGTCCTCACCTGGGGGCGGGGCCGACATGCTTGGTCGTGCCGTAGGTGTTGGCCGGTCGGGGGTCTCCCCGGTGTCGGAGTTCTCGTCGTCCTCCTTCTCTTGTCGTTCGCTCCGCTCGGTCGGACGCGGATTCGGGTCGTCCGGGTCGTCCTGGTCGGGAGGCCGGTCGGGTGGTGGATCGTTCCTGGGGGCGCCGGTGGGGGGCGGGGCCGACTGGAAAACGGTGTGCGGGGGAGTGGGGGCCGGGTCGTTGTCGGTGGGCGCGTCGGCGGGTGCGTCGGTGACGGGCGCGGACGAAGGGGCGAAGGAGGGGACGGCGGCGACAATGGGGCGATCGCGAGACACCGGTGATGCGGGGTAGTTGATGAGCGTCAGCGTGAGGGCGACCGCGACGCCGGCGACCGCGGCGCTGGTGCGGCCGGGCCGGGTGCGTGCCTGGTCTAACATCCACGCCACAGGTAGCGGTACCAGTGCGCCCGGCTGCAGGAGTTTCATCGCGGCGCGCACGATGGCCCGCGGATGTTCGGTGTTGACCACCAGGATTTCCGTGCTCAGGCGGACGGCGAGGATCGCCGGTTGCATCCGACGTAGTTGTTCGCCGGGGTAGACGCAGATGGTGGCCGTTTCGAGCAGGTCACGCCAGACCGCGAGCTCGCGTTCGGGGTCGACGTGGCCCACGGGGGTGATGACCGCGCGCACAAGCTGATCGCCCACGGCGAGTTCGACGATGTGGGATGTGCCCGCTGGGGCGCGCAAGGTGTGGCATAACTCGATGGGTACCGCGTGCAGGCTGACGGCTGCGTCTAACGCACGTTTGAGGCCGTTGACCTGCTGCTGTAGTTCGATGCGGGTGGTGATGTCGGAGATGGAAGGGGAGCGGCTTCTCGCCTGGAGGCGTTTTAGAAGCGCTGCCACTATTTCACGGATTGTTGAAGTGTCGTCACTCTCTGTCACTAACTGACCGCCTGGTGAAACGCGCAGGATTTCGGAGGGTTCTTCACCTCATCGCGCGACCTGGGGTTCCGGCAACACTTCACGGTTGTCTGTGACCAAATGGTTACATCGCGTTACGGAAGGTCTGTCCTTGGCCGGGGTTGGCCGCGTTGAGCCGGTTGTTGTCGGTGGTGCGCCGCAGTGCGAGGTACAGCTGGACGAGCGCCTCCCGTTCACTGTCGGACAGATCGGGGTCGGGTAGGTCCCACAGGTACTGCAGGATCGGGTCGTCCGGGTAGCGCATCGGCGAGTCCTCGGCGGGCGTATCTGGCGCGGCCTCGCCGGGCGGCAGCGGCGTCGGGTCGCCGCCTTCCAGAACGCGCACGGAACTGCCCAGCTCCCAACGCAGGGCGTGGTCGATGCCGGCGTAGGTCAGCTCGCGGACGTTGAGCCCGCTCTCCACCCGGGTCCAGGTGATCGGGCTCATGGTGCCCTGCCGCGCGGCGCCAGCGAGCGACAGACGTAGGGCCAGGCGCCGCTTCTTGACCGCGGCGGCCAGCCGGCCGTAGTCCGGGAACGCGTCAGGATCCACGCGCTCAGCATGACAGACGATAGATAGCCCTATGAATACATCGTCCTATTGCATTTGGGGGACAAAGGGCTGGCCGCCAACAAGATCACACTATATTTCTATGGCGACCTATAGCGATCTATGGTGTCAGATGAAATACTGTCGCCCAGTGCGCCGCCGTGGATCTCCCAGGATTCACCCGGTGCGGGCGGCGGCGCACGCATACGTGCGGCGCCCCGCCACGCGCGGCCAGGCGCCCCTTCTGCGGCCTCGCCGCACGAGCTCCCTGGGGGGAGAGTTCGTGCGGCGAGGTTCACCGCCCCGGCGCCACCGGCGACGGGGCGCCTTCCTGCTCGCGCCGAGCAGCCCCCTGGGGCGGGCTGTACCGGATCCGCCGCGAGAAGAACGGCACCGAACGCCCGGATCACCAGATCCGGGCATTCGGCATATACACCCTCGTGACCTGCGAAAACTCCCTGTTTCACGTCAATTTCTTACCGGGTAACCATTGTCACTGTCCCCGTACATCTGTAGTGTAAGAATTGCATCTACAGGGGGACCTTGAAGGGAGACCAGGTGGACAAGGTTCACTGCCTGCGCTGCGGGCGAGTGCTCCGCTCAGCCAAGTCGATCGCCGACAAGCGCGGCCGCCGCTGCAAGTCCATCGTCCTGGCCGCCGCCCGTCACACCGAACTCACCGACTACACCCCCGCCCAGATCGAGCACGCGAACGAGGTCATCGAACAAGGCGGCATCGTCCCCACCAGCCGGCCGCACCTGTGGACCGCCGTCAGCTCCGACGGCACCACGACCTACCTCGTCGCCCTCCAGGGCTGCACCTGCCCGGCCGGACTCAGGCAGCGCCGCTGCTACCACCGAGCCGCCGCCGCGATCCTCGACACCGCCCGCCCCGCCCGCCGGGCCGCCTGAACACCCGAAAGGCCCCCACCATGACGATCGACCCCCCGGCCCCCGACGCCGCCGACAGCAGAAGCGCCGCCGAGCTTCTCACCGCCCTGGCCTCCCACCCCCGCCTCACCGACGATGACCTGCGCGCCCGCGCAGAACTGCGCGAACGGATCCGCAACCATCCGACCGAACCCGCCGCCGAGTACGGGGTGCGCCGCACCTGGTGGACCGGCCCGTGGGCCCAGCAGCCCGCCCGCGGTATCGAAACCAACGCCGACAACCCCTTCGACCGTCAGCAGGCCGAGGCGACCGTCGCCTTCTACCGCGCAGCGCAGGCCACAGCCGGGCTGCCCGTCGACGCTGAACTCGTCACCCGGCAATGGGTGCCCCCGGCCGACATCATCGCCACCTACCTCATGGGCGACGACGAAGTGATTCGCTTCGTCGTCGACTGCCGTCTCGCCGCCGAACAGACCCCGCCGCACGACAACGGCTGAACCGCCCCTTCACCAGCCGCACCTCAGGCATGAGCTGGGCAAAGTCCAGCAACCCATCGGGGTAACAGCAGCCACTGTCTCCCCGCACCTCGATAGGGTCTCCCTTACCGCACCAGGAACTCGGGGGAGTCCTCCATGCCTCGCATCACGCCTGCCCGGCCGCCGCGCCACCCCACATCGCCGCCGGCCCGCAGCCGCGCCCTGACCCTCACCGCCGTGGCGTTCATCTCCGCCGCCGTCCTCATCGGCTCGGCCTACCTCGCCCTGTCCAAGCTCGCCGCCGGCTACGCCGGACTGATCGCCCTCATGGTGCTGGCCACCTGCGGCGGCGTCCTCGACGCGGGTGCCACCGGCGGGTGACCGAGGTCCACCCGCTGTACCGGACGCCCTGCACCTACGTTCGCCCGCAGGAGGGGGTTTCCCGCCGTTGCGGCGCCATCCCGACGCGCCGCTTCATCAACGGCTGGTACTGCCAAAACTGCGTCCCCCGTTGGGAGGCGGTCGTCACCTCCTGGGCCACCCCCGCCCTGCCCCAGGACACGGCAAAGGGGCCCTGACCTGCCCTTGGAAGCTATGTGGCTACAGTCAATGACTGTGCCCCTACCGCTGATTCTTGCCGTCCTCGCCATCGTGTTCCGTATCACGCGGTTCATCACCTCCGACGAGCTGGCCCGGCCGATCCGCGAATACGTCGACCGCCGCTTCGGCGCCGACTCGCGCGCCTCCTACCTGGTCGGCTGCGGCTGGTGCGCGTCCATCTGGGTCGCCGCCGTCGCCGTCCCCCTCGCCTACCGCTACGGCGACCGCGCCTGGTTCCGGCTCCTGGCGACCGGCCTGGGCGCGTCCTGGCTGTACGGCATCGCCGCCACCCAGCTGGACGACTGAGGTCCCCTGGTGGCCTCGCCCGTCCCGCCGATCGACGCCGACGACCCCGAGTGCGTCGCCTTGGCCGCCAACGTCGCGGTGATGCGGGCGCTCGAAGTCGCCGGGAAACGGCTCCTGACCCGAGACCGCAGGTCGCAGTACCAGCACCTGCCCGCCTGGAAGCTGCACACCGAGATCCCGGCCCGTGAGGAAGACCTGGACCGGCTGCTCGCCGACGCCTGGACCTGCCTGCAGCAGGTGCTGCCGCACCGCGGCGACCTGGTCGCCGTCGTCGACGAGTACGTCCGAGACCTGCTGCGCTCCGGCCTGCCGCACGAGACGCGCTGGCTGATGCGGGCCCTGACGACAGGAGATGAGCAGCGTGAACGCCACTAGCGGGCGAGCTGATGCCGCCGGCCCGCTGTACACGTTGGGCGGCGCGCAGACCGAGCTGAACCGGCGGGAGTGCGCACGCCACGGCCACGACCTGGACCTCATCGTGGGCGGCGCGTCCGGCGACCCGGTGGCCGGGTTCTGCTCCCGCCGCTGCGGCCACCCCGGCTGGGTGATAATCCGCGCCGACCAGCCGCACCTGTGGCGCTCCCTCGCCCCGGTGATCATTCGGGCGCTCGCCCCGTACCCGGGCGCGCTGGACGCCGCGAACGCCGCCATCAACGCCGCGATGACACCTTCCGCCGCACCGATGAAGGACGTTCGATGAGTGAGCTGCGCCGCCTGCACCGGGCGCTTCGCGAAGAGCTGGCCGAGCTGTGGCACGACCTGGCCGCCGCCTACCAGCGCAGCCGCATCAACCCGCCCGAGCAGTCCCAGGAATGCCGGCGGCTGATCCGCCGGATCGAGGCCATCACCCGCCAGACCGGCCCGACACCGCCCGGCGACATCGGATTCGTGTTCCTGCTGACAGGCCTGTACCAGCAGCTGCACGAGCGGCTCGGCGTCGACGTGCCCGTCCCCGACGGGCTGCTGCAGCACGCCCACGACTTCGTGCGCCTGGGCGGCCGCATGAGCTTGGGCTACCCCGAGGGCCTCGTCGAAGAGCACCGCGACCGGCGCATCTACTTCCACCGCAAGGGCGAGCGCATCTTCTACCGGATCGCTGACCGCACCGGGACGCTGCCCGGCCGGTTCGACACCCTCGACGATGCCCGCGCCGCCTTGGAGGACCTGAGCCCATGACAGACCTCGACAGCTCAGCCGGCCATGATGACCCGCCCGCGCCTCCGGTTGAGATTCATCCGCCGATGGGTGAGCACGGCCACGTCATCCCGCGACCAGGCGGCGGCAAGACCAGGTGCGGCGGCCCACGGCGGTGCACGGTGTGCCGCGCCGAATGGCGGGAGGTCGTCTACGCGGCCCGCCGCGAATCGTGGCAGTGGAGGTGCGGCGGCGCGGGCATCTGCGAAGCGTGCCGTGCCGCGCTGCTGGCGACCGGCATCTGCCTCGACGCCTACGCCGACAAGGATCCGGACGCCTACGATCCGCCGCCGGCTCGTACGGCGCCGATCCCGCGCGACGCCCACTGCCCGTCGACCGGCGCGCCAACGCCCGAGTCGGCGCCGCTGGGCCACAGCCAATCAGCGCACCGGCTGATCGGCTGGTGCTCGCACTGCCCAGACCGCAGCGCGGCGCAGGAGGTCGTCGCCTGGCGCAGCTGGGCGATCACGCTGCTGCACACCATCGACGACGGCGTGTGCAGCGGTGTGTGACCGGCGCCGCCCAGGCTCAGCGACACGGCCGCCCGGCCGCTGTCACCCGATAGGAGGAACCGCGATGGGATGCGGCTGCAACAAGAAAAACCAGCAGGTCACCCGGTTCGTCGTCGTCTACGACGACGGCACCGAAAGTGACCCGTACACCACCGCCCAGGAAGCCGCCGCCGAAAAGCAGCGAGTCGGTGCCACCGCGCCCGTGAAGACCGTCACCGTCGCGGCGAAACAGGCCACCCCCGCGGCGCCCGCTTCCGCGCCGCCCCCCAACGCGAAGATCGTCAGAGGTGGGGGGTGACGTGAGCGCCGTCCTTGAGCCGCCGAGGGGCGGCAACACCACGGCGGCGTCGCCCGCTGCGGGCCTCAGCGGCTGCCTCCACCTGCCGCTCCCGGCCGACCTGGAGCTCACCGCGCAGGCCGGCAGGGACGGCGACGCCGCGGTGAGCTCACCTGCGACCCTCCAGGCGGCCCGCAGCCGCCCGGCCCGCGCCCACGAGAACGGATAGGGACGTGCTCGACCCCCACGACCAGATCGACCACTGGTTCACCTTCCACCCGCCAGCGTCACCGGAGCGGCGGGACGCCCACGTCGCGGTACGCGACCGCTGCCGGCAGCTGGCCCACGCGCTGGTCGACACCGTGCCGTCCAGCAACGAACTCGACGGCGCGCTGTGGTACCTGCGCCACGTCGCGATGTGGGCGAACGCGGGCCTGGCCCTCAGCCCCGACCCGGACGCGCCCGCCGCGGACGCCTCCCGCCCGCCGAGCACCTACGAAGGGTCGGCCGCGATGATGACCGACCGGTCCGGATCGGCCAACGGCCCCGGCCTCGCTCCGCCGCCGGGCGTGAACCTCCTCACCGAGGGCTGCCCGGGCGGCGGCGGGCCGTGCCCGGGCGCCACCCCATGACCCGCCCTCGCCGAACCGGTTCGTCCGCGTACGCGCCGCCCGCGAAGGCGGGGCGGCTGCAACGCACCGGACCGCACCCGTCAGGGCGTGCCGCGGTCACGTGGTGGGCGAAAGCGCGTTTCTACGTCGCGCTGTACCTCGTACCAGGGAACGCGTTGCGGTGCGGCTGCCACTGGCATCCGTGGAACGGCGTGGTGCGTGCGGCCCACTGCCCGAAACACGGTCACTGGTGAGCGGCGACGGCGGCCGAGCCCGCGGACCGCCCCCGGCGACCTCGGGTCACGGCCGAGGGGCAGGCAGTCCAGTCGATGTCGACAACAAGAAGCAGGAGCAACCCATGATCAACATTCTGAATGACGTTCTCAACAACGTGCTGGTCTTCGTGAACGTGCTCTAAGCACTCCGCGAGGTCGCCCCCCGTGCCGCGAGGCTACGGGAGGCGACCGGCGTTACGGGGACCGGTTGAACACGCGAAGCACCCGGCGACCAGTGCCGCAACGAGCACGCCGCCAGCGGGTCGGAAACCATCGCCCCCGCCAGGCGACTTGCTGTCACATCCATAGCGTGTGATGCTTTTGCTATGAGCGTGGAAGAGGACAAAACGAAAGCCCTGGCCGCGCTCCGCGCAGCACACGAGAACGTGCAGAAGGCCGACGAAGAGGTGACCCAGACCGTCGTGGACGCCCGGCACGTCAAGGCGACCTGGGCGGGTATCGCCACCGAGCTGGGCATCGCGCAGCCCAACGCCGTGCGCAAGTTCAAGCCGCTCCTGGAGGAGCGGACCCCGCGCCAGAAGTGGGAGCACGAGGCCGATCCGGCGGGGCCGTCGCTGCTCGCCGTCCGTCATGCCCACAAGAAGGCGGGGGACGCCGAGCTCGCCCGGCTGCAGGCCGTGGCCGACGCTCGAAGTGCCGGCGTCACGTGGGAGGCGATCGCCACGGTGTTGGGAATGAAGGTGCCGAACGCGGTCTCCAAGTACCTTCCGCTGCTGGAGGAGACGCGCGTCGTCACCGTGCGCAGGGGGGTCGGCTCGGTGTAGCCGACGCTCCTCGTGGGCGCCTCTCCGGCTGGACAGGGGAGAAGGCGCCCACACATCAGTGATCTTCGTGGTGGGGCTCTGACCTGCGATTTTCTCGGCAATTCTTCGCAGCTCGGTGTGTATCAAAATCATAGTCGGAAATGATATTGATATAACAAAACTCACTACCTCCACGGAGAGACCATGAGCGCCAAGACCGCCACCCCCACCCTGGTCGAGAGCATCCACGCCCTCTACGCCGCTCTCGGCTCCCACCCCATGACCCGCGAGAACTGGGCCTTCTTCGACTACCTCGTCCGCCTCAACGCGCCCACCACGTTCCTCAACCTGGCCAACAAGCTGATCTTCGAGGGGCGGGTCATCAGCAGCCTTCCGGAGGCCCTGCGGGGTGTGGACCTCGCCGACGACGAGAGCGCCTTCGTTGCCCGCATGGTCGCCGACGGGACCGCCGGCGCCTTCCTCGACCTCGCCGTGAAGGTCCGGACCGCCTAGTGGCCACCGGGGCGGGCTCCGACCCGCCCTCGCCTCCCTCCCACCTCCAACGATCGGAAGGACGTCATGGACTTCGCCACCGGAACCTACGTGTGCAGCCGCGAAGAGATCGAGCGGCTCGTCGCCGACATCGCCACCGCGTTCGGGGCCCAGCCCGGCTACGGGCCTCACCTGATGGAAGAGGGGTTCGACGGCCGCCAGTGGACCATCGTCTGGGACGAGGGCCCCGAGGAGTGGGCGTACCGCGCCCACGACCTGGTCGCCGCCCCGGCCGGAACGTTCCTGGAGCCTGTCAGCTACTACGTGCTGGCTGTCTGCCTCATCTGACGGCACCCGTACGCGAGCGTATTTCTGCAGGTAAATCACCGCCACCTCCATGCTATCTAAAGAATAGATTGCTATGATTTAGATATAAGCAAGCGTTTCACTGCTACCCCCGGAGGACGCCATGACCGTCGGAGCCATGACGAGCAACCAGCTCACCATCCAACGCGAGGACGTGCGCACCGCGCTCTGCCACTTCGACCTGATATGGAGGCTGTTCGTCAGAGGCCAGAGCAACCGGGGAGAGCTCGACGAGGCGCGAACCGTCGCGGTCACCAGGGTCGGCCTCTACATGCTCGACCTCGCCAACACGATCGAGGGCGAGGACGCCGCCACCATGCGAGCGCTGGCCGCCCAGCTGCAGGCCAGAAAGTCGCTCAGCCCCCTCCAGCTCGCCGCCCAGGGCGACCTCGCCGAGCGGCTCGCCCGCCTCACCTGATCGCCCGGGAGGGGGCCGCCGGCCCCCTCCCGCCCCGAGAAAGAGGACAGGCCGTGAACCAGACTCCGACGCGCGCCGAGACGAAGACCCCGCAGAACCTCAGCCTCAAGCACCGCGCCCTCACCCAGATCGGCTGGCACGTCCTGGCCGGCATGGACGTCAAGGACGCCACCGTGAAAGCCGCAACGGACGTTAAGGCCGAAGCGCTCTCCAAGGGCTGGCCCGAGTCGAGCGCCACCGCGATCGCCGTGTTCGTCGTGAGGGTCGGCGCGCAGTGGGTGGCCGACCTCGCCGCCACGGAGGCCCGGCGATGACCGCCCACATCTTCCTGTCGTGTCCCGAGCATCCGGACCTGCTGTGGTGCGACGACGACCAGGGCTTCGCCGTCGAATCCGTCGCTTCGGCCCGCGCCCTCCTCGCCGCCATGCACCCCGAAACGGCTGCCGCCAAGGTCGCCCGCGTCGTCCTCGACTGCGAGGCGGGCGGCTGCGGCATGCGCGTGACGGTCACGGCCGACACGGTCACCGAAGCCCGCCTGAAGGCCGCCACCCACAACAGCGGCTGGTACACCGCACGCCGCTCCGGAGGCCGCACCATCGACGCCTGCCAGTACCACCTGGGCACCTGCTGCGTGCATCACGCCTCGCCCACCTCCCCGACACTCGACCCCTCCGCAGTGCTGCCCGGCCGATCCGACCAGCCTGACTCTCCTGCCCTCCGGGCCGCCCAGCTCGACCTGTTCGCCCTGACCCGGAGGGAGGCCGCGTGAGCGTCGTCCTGCCCGACCTGCACCCCGTCGCGCCCGACGCGCTGACCAACCGCCACATCATCCGCGTCACCGCGTCGCCGATTCTCGCCGCCAACGACGTGTACGGCTTCGTGCTCGCCACGAAGCACTTCGGCGGCGGCTCCTGGCGAATCCGCTGGGAGGCCGCCGTGGCGATCGCCCCCGGCGAGCCGAGAACGGGGATCCTGCACGTGCGTCCCGGCGAGGTCGTCTCCTGCGTCTCCCGGGCGCAGTGGCTCCGGCTGCCGCGCCGTCTCACCTCCAGCACCGCCAGCGAAGGAGAAAAGCGATGATCTTCAGTGTGACCTGCCTGCCGAACCGCCTCCACCGCCGCCAGGGCCGTGCCGCGCTCGCCCTGGCCGACCTGCTCACCGAGGAGCTGCCCGCCTTGCTGTGGCACGTGCAGGCCGCAGAGCACACCGCAGGTTCCCTGCTCGGGATCCGCGACGACGGAGACCCGGCCGGCCGGGTCGACGCGGTCGACGAGTGGGCGCGTCGCCTGGGCGTCACCCCGTCGTGGGAGAAGCTGCCCGGCCACGGCGGCGAGTACCGCGCGACCGGCTGGCACCTGGGCGCCCGGGTCGTCGTCCGCGCCTGGCTTGAGGAGTCCCCGCTGGAGGTGAACGCCTGACGTTCGCCGCGACCGTGGCCCGGCGGCAGAAGGCTGCCGGGTTCGCCCCGACCGATCCGAGCACGCCGAGGTCCGGGGCGCTGGCCACGGCTGGGGTGGCCTGGGGAAGCATCGGCGTCGAGCTGGAGGTCAAACAGCCGGCCACCGCCCGCGAGTGCGGCCCCCTGGCGGGGAGGTCCCCGGCCGCCGGGCCGGCCGATCCCTGCACTCCAGCCGGATAATTCCCCGCATTTTTCTTCGTTTTCTCCGCCCACCAGCTGTACTATCAGATTCATACTGTTCTATGATTTAGATATAGAAATTCACCACTTCACCACCTCCGAAAGGCGAACCCCATGACCCTCCTCGACACCCTCTCCGCCGACCTGAGCACCCCCCTCCTCGCCCCCGGCGTCGCCGACCTCCTCGACCAGGCCGAGCGCCTCCACGAGCGCGTTCCCCACGCGGTGGTCGTCACCTTCATCCAGCAGGGCCTGGCCGCCGCAGGCGACAACCCCAGCTCGCTGGAGTGGAAGCTGGCCAGCGCCCGCGAGGCCAACCGCCTCCTGGCGGCCGACCCGGACGAGCTGGAGCAGCTCGTCTAGCCGGCGGCGGCGGGAGGCCGAAGGGCTTCCCGCCCCGCCCCCCGGAAGACCACCTGGCCCTCACCTCCAGCGAGCACGAAGGAGTCGTATCCCATGACGGTCATCTGCAGCGCCCCTGGCCTCGACCACGTCCACTGGACCGGCCGCCCCGGCGAGCGGTTCATCCTGGAGGAGGCCTGCGTCGCGAGCGACTTCGGCTACATCCGGTCTGACACCGGCACCGGCCGCCTGTCGCTGCTGTCGGACCTGCACCTGTGCGGCCCCGGGACGGCCGACCCGCTCGGCGCCGTCGGCGAGCAGGAAGCACTCGAGGAAATGCTCGCCGACCTCGAAGAGGAGGGCGACCCCGACACGATGCCCCTGCGCGAGGAGCTCGGCTCCCGCCTCGCCCACATCGCCGCCCAGGCCGCCTGACCCGCTCCCCGACACGAGAGGTCACCATGAGTTCCACGATTGACTTCGGCGAGGCCGCCGCCCGGATCGCCCAGGCTCGACGCGAAGAGGTACGCCAAGCACTCGACGGCATCGAGTTCGCGCCGGAGGAGTACGCGCTCATCTGCGACCTCGCCTGGAAGGGCGGGTCGCGGGAGCTGATCTCGCTGATCGGGAAGGTCCGTGAAGCCGAGCGCTCCAAGTGCGCCGATCCGGCGCCCGCCCCGGACGGCGCGACGGGATTCGAGTTCAACCCGGCGAACGAGGAGAGCAAGGCGGCAATCGTGGCCGCGATCAACCGCGAGCGCGGGAGGATCATCCGGGCCGGCTGGCCTGGGCTGCCGGTCGGCTGGCTTCCAGTGCGGGACGCGCCGTCGCTGCACGAGCTGGTCGTCGAGGGCCGCGTCGAACTGGTCACCATCACCGCGGCGAGTAAGACGGTCCCAGGCGCGCGGGCCGAGTACGGGTACGCGCGCATCGTGAAGGAGGCCGAGCCGCCCCGACGGTGAGCCGGTGAACACCTCCTGTCAGGCCGGGAAGGACGCCGGATATCCAGCGGACATTTCTGCTGGTCAGACCTCCAACCGCTGTACTATCAAAACCATAGATTGATATGATTTAGATATAAGCACGGTAGTCACCGCCCCTTCCAAGGAGTCGCCATGCGCGCCGAGATCAACACCGAGTCCTTCGAGTTCAGCCACGGCGCCAAGCCCCGCGGCGAGGGCAACTGGTTCTTCGAGGGCGCGGGCGGCACCGTGATCAACCTGGTCGGCCTGTACTCCGAGCAGGCCGCCAAGCTGCCCGCCGGGACCTGGAAGACCCTCCCGTAACCAGCCGTGGCCGCCCCCCCCCGGGTGGCCACCCTCTTCGCCCGCTCCGATCGCTTCCTCACCGAAGGAGTTCGCATGTCCGCCACGACCGAGAACAAGCCCCAGAGCACGACCCGCGCCAAGCGCGCGGCCGGTCCCAAGGCCGCCCCCAAGGGGGCGGCCGGCAAGAAGGCCGCGGCCGAAAAGAAGGCCAAGGCGCAGCCCGACGCGCAGAAGCAGGCCGCGCCCGCGGTGTTCACCGGCTTCCGTGTCGGCCGCGACGAGTTCGCCCGCGCCATCGCCTGGACCGCGCGCTCCCTGCCCTCCCGCCCTTCCGTTCCCGTACTGGCCGGCATCCGCCTGGACCTGGCCGACGGCGAGCTGCGCCTGTCGGCGTTCGACTACGAGGTGTCCGCCGAGGCGACCGTCCCGGCCACGTTCGACGGCTCGGCGCAGCTGCTGCTGCCGGGCAAGGTCCTCGCCGAGATCGTGCACGCGCTTCCCGCCTACCCGATCGACGTCGCCGTGCACGGCGTCAAGGTCACCATGACGTGCGGGCCGGCCCGGTTCACGCTGCTGACCATGCCGGTCGAGGACTACCCCAACCTGCCGGAGGCGCCGCCCCTGGCCGGGCGCGTGGACGGCGCCACCCTCGCCGCCGCAGTCGCACAAACGGCCGTTGCTGCAAGCCGTGACGAGACGCTGCCGATGTTGACCGGCGTCCGCCTGGAGATCGCCGACGAGACGGTCACGGTGGCTGCGACCGACCGCTACCGACTCGCGGTCCGCGAGCTGGCCTGGCGGCCGCACACCCAGGGCTTCACCGCCGCGGTGGTGGTTCCGGCCAAGGTGTTGGCCAGCGCCGCCAAGGCGTTCGCCGGCGCCGACGAGGTGGAGGTCTCGCTGTCGGGGCCGGGGGAGCAGCACGGCGCCGGGATGCTGTGCCTGTCCGCCGGGGGCCTGCGCACCACGACCCGCCTGCTGGACCCGGAGTTCCCCAAGTTCCGGGAACTGATGCCGACCGAGTTCACCGCGCACGCCGACCTGCCGGCCGGCCCGTTCGTGGAGACGGTCAAGCGGGTCGCGCTCGTCGCCGAGCGCGACACCCCGATCCGGCTCACGTTCGCCGGTGAGCAGGTCACGATCGAGGCGGGCACCGGAGACGAGGCGCAGGGCGTGGAGGTGCTGCCGGTGACGTGGAGCGGGGAGGAGATGGCGATCGCGTTCAACCACGCCTTCCTGCTGGAGGCCGTCGGCGCGGCCGCCGGGCCCACGGCCCGGCTCAATGTGGCGAGCCCGCTCCTGCCCGCGGTCTTCGTGGGCGTCGCCGACGACGGGGAGCGCATCCCCGGCTACGAGCACCTGCTGATGCCGATCCGCCTGGCGAGCTGACCCGCGCCGCCCGCCCGGCAGCGACGCCGGGCGGGCGACGGTACGCCTGAACGTATCCTCCCAGCTCAAATACGGTAAAACCCGCCCACCAAGATCAACGATTGCTATGATTTTGATATAAGAAATCGGGCTTTTTTCACCTGGAGGCCGTCATGGGCGCCCACCCCTTCACCGACTACATCGCAACACCTGACGTGGAGGCCGCCTACCAGGAGGCCATCGACGCAGCCGTCGGAGAGTACGGCCACGGCCCCTACAACGGCAGCATCTCCACCACGGACGGCTACTTCATCCTCGACGCCGCCCCGGTCACCCTCACCGAGGCGTCCCAGACCTTCCGTGACCGGCTCGACGACCCGCGCATCAGCCGCCGCGACGAGTGCGCGGCCTGGGCCATCTGCGACGAGACCGGCACCCGCATCGGCTGGTTCTTCTTCGGCCTGGCCGCCAGCTAGCCCACCCCGACCCAACACCAGAACAGGATTCCGCCCTACTGCCAAGGAGGCCCCCGCATGGCTGCCAAGACCACCGCCGACCCGTCCGCGCTCCACGAAGGCGCCACCCCACCCAACCCCCCGGCGCCGGTGGACGCGGTGGCCCGGACGTCCGACACGACGGCCAAGAACATCGTCGCCAAAACCGTCCCCGTCGACCGCATCGACCGCGACCCGGACCAGCCGCGCAAGCACTTCGACGAGGCCGAGCTGAACAAGCTGGCCCAGTCGATGAAAGAACTCGGCCAGCTGCAGCCGATCAGCGTCCGCTACATCCCGGACACCAGGCGGTACACCATCGTGATGGGGGAGCGCCGGTGGCGGGCCGCCCAGATCGCCGGCCTGGCCGAGATGCACTGCCTCGTCATGCACGGCGTGAAAGACGGCGACCCCGGCGCCTTCGCCCGGGCCGTCGCCGAGAACGTGGGCCGGGTCGACATGACCCCGCTGGAGGAGGCCGCGGCGTTCCAGCGGCTGGTCGACAACCACTACGGCATCGAGCAAGTGGCCGCCATGTGCGGCAAGTCGCCGGCTTACATCAGCGCGAGAATCGACCTGCTCAACCTCGTGGTCCCGGTGCGGGAGGCGCTGGCCGAAGGGCACATCCCGCTCGGCCTCGCCTCGTACCTCACCCACCTGAGAGGCGACAACCAGACCCGGCTCCTGGCCCGGTGGACGCGCGGCGACTTCGCCACCGTCCGCGACGCCGAGGTCCTCGCCCAGACGTGCCGCACCGAGGAGGAGCGCCAGGCCGCCCACGGCGGCGTGTTCGTCCTGGCCGAAGAAGCGCACGTCCCCGCCCGGGTGATCGGCGCGGGCGAGCCGGACGGCCTGTTCGGCGAGCCGGACAAGCCTGTCGCAGAGGGCGAGCGCATCGCTGTGGCGCGACACGCACTCCTCAACAAGATCGAGTGGCTCGGGGGTGCGGGCGCCATCCTGGCGGAGGTCGCGGCCATGGACCCCGGCGAACTCGCCGTGCTTCTCGCCGCCGCCCCGGGAGGCATCGCCGCCCAGCGTAAGCACATCGACCACCTCAAAGAGGTCACGGTCAAGGCCATCGCGACGCTGCGCACCGCCCAAGCCCTGGCCGCCGTCAACGCCGGCGCCCTGCACGCCGCCCCCCAGGCCGAGCCCATTCAGGACGACAGCGCCTCAACCGCCGCCTAGATGACTATCAAATCCATAACATCCTGCGGCTGAGATATGGCCGTGGGGGGTGTGGGAAGGGACAACATCACGATGACGACCGTCCGCCGGACCCAGCGCTTCTACCGCGTCGACTACATCGGCCTCAGCTGGGTCCTGCGTGCCGACCTGCTCGGAAACGCACGCGTGGCCGACCTGTACCGCTCCGCCAGCGACGGCAACCTGCCCATCACGATCACCACGACGAGCCGCACGGAAACCGTGCGGGCCTGCTCCTGGTGCCGGGCCCGCCCGCGCGCCTGGGAGTGGGACCGCGACCGGCGGCGCGAGCTGGCCTACTGCGACCAGCGGCAGTGCCGGGCCGCGCGCCGCGCCGCCCACCGGGGCGAGATCCAGCCGCCATCGTACCTGGCCTTCCGCGCCGTGCCGAGCCCGCGGACACCGCCCGGCACGGCGCGCTCACGGCCGCTCTCAGCCCCCTTCGTCACCCCCGCACACCCAACCCACCCGACCGCCAGCCATCAGGAGGTCACAGACGTGACCAGCCCACCCCCCGCCGCCCCGCACGCGGCACCACCCGCCGGGAGCCGGTCGTGAACGCCGGCTTCCGGGCGCGGGTCTCCGGCCCGCCGCCGATCGCCTACCAGCTGGGCGACCAGCGAGTGCTGTGCGCGCCCGGATGCCTGTCGCACGAGGACGCGCAGACGCTCGCCGACACCGAACAGCACGTCGGCGACGTTCACCCGTGGACCGTCGACCTGGACCCGGACGAGGAGGCTCTGCGCTGCGACGGCTGCGGCGCCGTCCTGCTGCAGGCGCCACCCATCACCGACGAAGACGACAGCGAGGAGCAGCGACGATGATCGAGGTAGAGGACGGTTTCCAGGCGATGTTCGACCTGGCGCAGGTAATCGCGCAGGCGGAGGGCGCCGCGGCGGTCACCTCGAAGGCGGCCATTGCGATCGCGATCGACGGCACCCGGCTGCGGTTCACCGCGGGCAGCCCAGCGGTGATCGTGTCGCTGCAGGACGACCAGCCGCCAGCCGAGGAGGTCGCGTACATGGAGCTGGAGCCGCTGGCGATCCGGCGGGCGAAAAGTGATCCGACGCCGCTGGAGTTCCTGCGGCACCTGGCGGCCAACGGCTGCACCCGGCTGGAGATGCGGCGCAGCCGCCTGGTGACCGGCGGCTGGTACATGACGGGCAACGCATCGATCGAGAAGCGGCTCTCACCCTACGACGTGCCCGAGCGGTACAAGGTCGTGTCGATGACGTGGCCGACGCACTTCGAGGTCCTCGACCTGGAGACGGGGCTCGCCTACCGGGAAGGACCTGGCCGCGCGCCCAAGCAGGCCAGCCACGAGATCATGAAGGAGATCTGCGACCGGCTCAACGCCGAGGCATCCCAGGAGTAGCTAGCCCGCCCGAGCCGGGGAGGGGTGGCGGGCTTTTCTGCGGCTCACCTACAGAAACAGGTTCATATCAAAAACATAGATTGCTATGATAAAGATATAAAAAATCGACTCTACCGCCCACCCAGGAGGCGCCGATGGACGCCCAGAGCATCACCGGCGACGTCGCCATGCGCGCCGCCATGGACGGCACTCCCCACCAGCAGACCGCGGTCGGAACCGTCATCGGCCACGACCTCACCGCGAACGAAGGCGTCGGCTGCGTCATCGTGCGCTGGCCCGGCGCCGACGGCTTCACCGGCACCTACCCCCCGGACGCGCTCGTGCGCGTCGAGCGCGACAGCGACGGCATCCCGCGCGCCATCTGACCGCCCCCTACGGCCCGCCGCCCGGCGGGCCGCCCCACCCTGACCTCTGGAGGACCGCGTGATCCGCGACCGGCTCGTCTACACCCGCAGCCCAGAAGCCAACGCCTACCTGCGCGCCGGGGTCGCGGCCCTGTTCGCCCAGTACGAGGCCGACGACGGCCGGACCCACTGGTTCCGCACCGTCGCACGAGACGAGAGGCTCAACGGGTTCGGCGGTTCGGCCGAGCGCAGGCAGCGGGCCGAGCGACTCTACGACGAGTGCCGCCGCGCCCTGTCGCTCGCCCTTCACGCCCGGACCCGCGCCCTCCGGGAAGCCGAGCAGGCCGACCTGGTGGCCGCAGCCCTCGTCCGGGAGGAGCTCGCCGCAATCTCACGCGACTGCCGCGCCCTCCGCGACGCGGCCGCGGCCGCCGCCGGCGACGGCCCGCCGTCCCTGGAGGACGCGCGGCAATCTTCCGAGCATTCCATCCAGCACATAACTGTACTATTAAATGCATAGCATGTTATGTTGTTGATATATCCACTCGGCTTTATCCACTCCACCAGGAGGGCGTCAGCATGCTCGCAACCGGCACCCGCACCGGCAAGGTCACAATCACTCTGCCCCGCCGCCAGGCCGACCTCCTGACCGACGGCCTGCGCGATGCTTCCGACCGCATCGACAACGCCGACTGGTGCTGGTGCCCCGACGTCCAAGACTGCGGCATCTGCCCCACCTGTGCCGAGAAGTTCGACCGCGCCTACGCCTACAACGACTACCGCGACCAGATCACCGCGCAGCTCGGCGCCGACCCCGACCCGGTCGCCCTCACCTTCGACACCCGCTCCTGGCGCGAGATCGCCGCCGCCCTGAGTGTCGGCGCCGACCACCTGGCCGACAGCTGCTGCCTCGACTGCACCCACCACAACCCGTGCGATGACTGCCTTGAGCAGCGCAGCCAAGCCCCCATCTACCGCGCGCTGCGAACCCGCCTCGCCCGCCGACTCCGGCACCCGCGCCGACCACGCGGCACCCGCGCCCGTTCGCGCAACCGCCGCTGATCTGCCCGGCCGGGCGGGGAGCCCTTTCCGGCAATCACCCCGCCTGGCCGTCGCGCTATCAACCCAATATGAACATTTAGTTTCGATATAAACGTTCGTTTGTCCTTACGGAGGAAGCATGGCCGCCACCGAGATCACCCTCACCGCGCCCGCCGGCACATGGCACGTGCTGCTCGACGCGATCGACGTGGCGGAACGACACCTGCACGCCCCCGCCTGGAAGCGGCACGACCCCAAGGTCCACGCCCTCGACTCCTGCACCGGCTGCGTCCAGGAACTACGTCGCCGCGGCTACCAGAGCCTGCGCGACACCATCGACCGGCTGCTCGCCAACGCGACGGAACCCACCCCCACCCTTCAGCTGCCCGCCGACAAGACGCAGCTTCTCCTCGCGTCCCTCGACGAGGCCCCCGAGGTTCTCGGCCAGGGAATCGGACGCCACTGCCCCCACGGGTTCGACCCCTGCGACGACTGCGAGCGGGACCAGCGCAAGTCCTCCGCCTACCAGCGGGCGCGCGACGTCATCGCCGCCCAGCTCAGATAACCACCGACCCGAACCTCACGAAAGGAGCCGACCATGCCTACCCCGAAGCCGACCGCCCCGACCACCCGCCCCGACCCTGGCCCTGACAGCGCCGACACCTGCCGTGTGCACGTCCGCTACTGGTGCAAGCGCGACCAGGAGCAGGACCCGCCCACCGTCCGCGACCCCGGCTACCACCTGCGCTACCGCTCCCACTGCGCAGGCTGCGGCCACGACGGACCCATTCGCAGCGGGGAGAACGAGGCCGCCGAAGACGGCTGCGACCACGCCTACCCGGGCTGGCGCCTCATGCCCGTCCTGGAGCACCGGCCCTACGAAGGCGCGCCGCTCGCCCGCTGGGAGGAGGCGGCCCGCGCCGCCTACCCGCCCGGATGGTTCGAGCGCCAGGGCCCGGTACGCGAATACCGGAACCCCGGCCTCACCCGCCACGTGCCCGGGTACGCGCCCGGCGGTGGCTACTGCATGGCCGTCATGATCCGGCAGCCGCGTCGGCCGCGCAGCACCCCGGCCACCGTCCAGGGCACCTTGTTTGGCGGTGTCGCGTGACTGCGTGGATCTGGCTCTACGACGCAAAGGACGACTCCCCGTACGACTCGGAGGGGAAGACGTACCGCTTCGAAGTGCCGAGTGTGGCTCGCGCCCGGGAGATGGTGGCGGCGCTCTACCCGGCCGCGCCGCCGCTGGCCGCTCGGGTGGTGCTCGACTGCGAGTACGGCGAGTGCCGCAGACGGGACCGGATCCCGGAGAAGTACGCGGACACAGTCGAGCGCGTCCGAGAGCTGATGGGTGACCCGCGCGCCTTCCGCGGCGGCTGGTATCAGGGCCTCTACCGAGGCCGAATGTCGGACATCTGCCAGTTGCATTACGAGATCTGCCCCGACACGGGGATGACGCAGCCCGTCGGCACGCAGGCCGCCAAGCGGCAGGCCGCTGAGGTGTCGACCGGCGGCGGCCAGCTCGACCTCTTCGCGAGCGCGCGGTGACCGAGCTGCACCCGCCATGTACCGGGATACGCGCCTGCACGGCGTTCATGCGCACCGCACCCAAGCCCGAACCCGCCCGCACCGTCCAGACCAGCCTGTTCGGCTGACCCGAAAGGAAACCACCACCATGGACCTCCACGCCACCCGCGCCCACTGCCGCGAACTCCTCAACCGCATCCACGCCAACGGCAACCGGCGCGACTACCCCACCCTCCTCGCCGCCGAAACCAAGCAGCGGCTCCAAACCGCCCACGTCGGCAGTAACAACGGCGAGTCCCTGCCCGGCGCCGAAGCGATGAAGCTCGGCATCGCCCTGCACGTCCTGGAACTGCGCGACTGCGTGATCGCCGGCATCACCCCCGACAACGCCATGGACCGCCTGACCCTGTGGACCAACATCGCCATGCACGTCCACCCGGTGTTCGTCGCACCCGCCGCGACGGTGGCCGCGCACGCCGCCAGCCTCGCCGGACAGCGGGGCGCGTTCCTCGCCGCCCTGGAGGTCGCGCTGACCTTCCAGCCGGACTACCGGGCCACGCAGCTGCTCTTCCAGGCCGCAGGCCTCGACGAGCCCGCACCACGCATGGACGACCTCGCCGAACAGCTGCACGCGCAGCAGCCCACCGCTGATTGGCTGCGGCCGCTCGCCGAGCGCCTGCGGCTGTTTCGCCAACTCGACCTGCGGGCGCGCACGCAGGCGAACTGACCTGAAACCTCCGCCGACCCTCAGAGAGGCCTCGCTATGAAAGTTCCGCTCGACGTTCTCGAAGTTCTGGCCGACCCGCGCCTGGTCGACTGCGTCAAGCTCGACGAACGGCGCGCCTCGGTGCTGGGGGAGCGTTGCGGTGCGCGCCTGGTACACCGCGGCGACTTCCTGACTTGCGTCAAACCGCCCGACTACGCGCAGGGCTTCCAGCGGGTGCTGATGAATCCGCCGTTTCGCAGCGCCGCTCTCCCCCGTGAACCACTCACTCGGTTTCCTCGGTGACGACGCGCTGCTGGTGGCCGTCATGTCCTTGAGCATCACCTGGAGCAAAGATCAGGACAGCCGGGACTTCCGGCAGCTCGTCGACCTCAACGACGGCGAGATCATCCGGCTGGGCCCCGACGCGTTCCAACCGTCCGGGACGACCTGGGCTGCCGTCCTGGTCGTCATCCCCACCGGCCACGACGACATAGCGCCCTGGGGATGCTCACCCCCATCGAGTACGAGATGCTCTATCCGAACGTCCAGTCGGCATGAAAATCAACCAAGCCGACTCCACCGAACTCGGGGTACATCAAGGTGTCCGCCGAACCAGGTCAACTCCAGCACACCGCGGTGACCGCACACACCTGACCTGTCGTGTGAGTTGAACTCAAGATTCGCATCCATGGCATCTCGGCCTCGTGGCCGATGACTGGTTCGAGCCACCTCTTGATCACTAACGGTGATCACCTATGCGCGAGCGCAAAGATCTTCTTTTCAAACCTGCCCGATGAGCGCTTTATTTGTACCTTATGTAGATCTTGCGCACATAGATCCCTTATAGGTAATTTCTGATCGTTTGCTTGTTGCGCTCCGAACCGTCGACCCCGGCCTATGGCTGGATCTGTCGTGGGCTGGGGTAACGCGGGAGCGTGTGCTCTCGCGCTGACTGTTCGGAGGGTGACGGCGTATGCGCCGGAAACTGTCATCGTTGCGTTCAGCCCGCTGGGCGCGCTTGGCGTTACTTGCAGTTGTTCCAGGGTTGCTGCAGATTACGGCGCTGCCTACCCGGGCCGTCGCTGATGTAACGCCTTCCTTCCTGGGGCTGCCGCTGGTGATACCCCAGCAATTAACCGGGTCAGCCACTGGACTGCCAAGCCTGGTCGGCACTGAGGCGACCACCGAGGACTCGGCGGCAGTAGTCGATGGGCAGTGGCGATCCGATATCGAACCTCCCCCCGACGCGGTTCTGGGCTTCCCCTTCTAGCGTGGAGACCTGACCTAAGGAGAAGGTTAGGTCGTGGGAGAGACCAGACGCAGGTTCGATCCGGAGTTTCGCGCGGGCGCGGTGCGTATCGTGCGGGAGACAGGAAAGCCGATCGCGCAGGTCGCCAAGGACCTGGGCATCAATGCGGGCACGCTGGCCAACTGGGTGCAGATGGACCGGCTGGCCCGCGAGCAGGACACCAACGGCGGTGAGCTGGCCGAGTCCGAGCGGGAGGAACTTGCCCGGCTGCGCAGGCAGCGCACCGAGTGGGCCAAGGAACGCGCCGAGCTGGAGATGGAGCGCGATGTCCTCAAACGCTCGGTGGTCTTGTGGGTTCGAGAGGCGATGGGCCGGTAGACGTGGCGGCCTTCATCAGCTCCCAGAAGACCGACTACGGCGTGCCCCACGCGTTGACCTGCCGGGCCTTGAGCGTCTCGCAGTCCTGGTACTACAAGTGGCGCGACCGGGCGCCGACGGCCCGTCAGCAGCGCCGCGCAGACTTGGACGCGGCGATCGAGGCCAGGTTCACCGCCTCGGGCGGCACCTACGGCAGCCCGCGCATCACCCGCGACCTGCACGAGGCCGGATGGCGAGTATCGGACAACACCGTGGCCGGACGCATGGCCGAGCTTGGGTTGGCCGGCCGAGCACCGAAGAGACGCCGGTCGCTGACCCGTCAGGGCAAACGGCCCGCCGCCACCGACCTGGTCCGGCGCACGTTCACCGCGGTCGCGCCGGACGTGTTGTGGTGCGGCGACGTCACCGAGATCGTCACTGATGAGGGCAAGCTCTACCTGGCCACCGTCGAAGATCTGTTCTCCCGCCGGTTGCTCGGCTACGCCATGTCCGAGCATCACGACGCGGCGCTGACCATCGCCTCGCTGCAGATGGCCGCGGTCACCCGTGGCGGGATCGTCGACGGGGTGATTTTCCACACCGACCGCGGCAGCGAATACAGCGCCGCCCGTTTCCAGGCGGCCTGCCGGCACTGGGGCGTTGTGCAGTCGATGGGTCGGGTCGGCTGCGCGCTGGACAACGCCGCAGCCGAATCGTTCAACTCCACCCTCAAGGTCGAATACGTCCACCGACATCGCTTCACAACGCGGGCCGAAGCCCGCCTGAAGATCGCCACCTGGATCGCCGATTTCTACAACACCCGCCGCAGACACAGCGCCGCCGACGGGCTACCCCCGATCGTCTACGAGCAGCAGATCATGACCGCGCGAACAGCCACTAAGGCGAGGTCTCAAAGGACCATCGCCGCATAACCGAGTCTCCACACTTTCAGGGGATGGACAGTTCCGGTCGAGGAACGGTTCGTTGACCAGCGAGAGACAGGTACACAAGCCGAGCCGCTGTCAAAGAAGCCAGCCGCCTCGGCGCAGCAGGACGCGTTGTTGGCGGATGAGCCGTTGTTGCTGGACGCCTTCCCCCGCAGCGGGATGTTGATGGATTCATTGACCCCCACGTTGCGGGCCCAAGGGCGCAGCACCGTGGGTGGTTCGCTGCGGTATGCGTTCAAGATCTGCGACAAAGACACGATGACCGGGACCGGGTGCACCTCTTCGGGCACCCTGGCCGCCGGCGTGCACATCTGGAAGGTCCCGGCGAGCAAGCTGGCGTGGGGCAAGCAGTACTGGTGGACGGTCACCGTCACCGACACCTCCAACTCGCTCAGCACTTTGTCGGAGGTACGGACCTTCGTCACCGGAGTGCGCCAGCCTGTGATGACCTCTCAGCTGTCCACTTCCGGAGTCGGCGGGCAGGAGTTTCATCAGCAGAGCGGCAACTACGCCACCAGCACCACCGATCTGTCGATTCCCACCGCCGGGCCGCCGTTGTCGGTGGAGCGTTCCTACAACAGCATGGACCCGCGTACCGATGGCATTTTCGGGGCGGGGTGGTCGACCCGTTGGGACATGAAGATCGTCAAAGAGGTGCGGGGGGCGGCCGTTGCGGCATTGGTGACCTACCCCGACGGGCGGCAGGTGCGGTTCATGGGTTCGGGCAACGGAGCTTTCCAACCTCCGCCGGGTATGCACGCCACTTTGGCCGAGGACAGCGGAGGCACCTGGCGGCTGATGGACAAGTCGGCCACCACCTACACCTTCGATGCCCAGGGCCGGTTGACTAAGGTCACCGATTCACGAAATCGCAGCGTGGAACTGACCTATGGCGCCGGTGGGAAGCTGGCGACGGTGACGGCTACGAGCGGGCGGTCGCTGACGTTCACCTGGACTGGCGCGCACGTCACCTCGGTCTCCAGTGACCCGGTGAACGGTGCGCCGCTGACGTGGACCTACCACTACGACGGGGATCGATTGACCGGGGTGTGCGCGCCGGTGGCGGCCCCCAACTGCACCCACTACAGCTACGCCACTGGCTCGCAATATCGCAGCGGCGTGCTGGATGCCGACCCGTACGCTTACTGGCGGCTGGGCGAGGCATCGGGGACGGTGGCAGCCGACCAGGGCGCAGGCCAAAGTGATGCGACTTATCAGGGGGTTGGTTATGCCAAGCCCGGCGCGCTGGCTGGCAGCACCGACACCGCGGTGGAGTTCACCACTGGCTCGGCACTGAAATTGCCCGCCAATACGGTGCCGCACCTGGGTGATCAGATCTCGGTGGAGGCGTGGTTCAAGACCAGCCAGTCCGGGGTGTTGATGGCCGCCGGCACCCAGGAAACCTCCGGGATCCCGTGGGGGCCGATGTTGTACGTCGGCACCGACGGTAAGCTGCGCGGCTCGCTGGCCGCGGTCGCCGCGCCGATCACCTCCACGAGCGTGGTCAACGACAACACCTGGCACCATGTGGTATTGACCGTCTCCGGCCAGAACCAGACGTTGTTCCTCGACGGCGCACCGGTCGGTACCTTGAGTGCGGCGGTGAGCGCCTGGCGGCAAAGCGCGACGGTGGGCAACGGCGTGGCTGACCCGGCCACCTCCCCGGCAGTGCCGACCCCGCGGGCGGCGTTCCCGTTCAAGGGGTTCATCGACGAGGTCGCGATCTATGACAAGCCGCTGACCGCGGCCGAAGTGAGCGCCCACCACATCGCTCGAGCCGAGGCGGCGCACAAGCTCACCGGCGTCACCCTGCCCTCGGGACGGGTGTGGGCGGCCAACACCTACGACGCCGCTACCGACCGGCTCAAAACCCATGTCGACCGCAACGGCGGTACCTGGCAGATCGGCGCGCAGAGCTACGACCCGCAAAACGGCGCCGCCCGCGTCACCGTGGTCGACCCGCGCAACGAGGAGCTGAAATACCTCTACGACGCCTGGCGCGGATATCGCATCATTGGCGAGACCGATCAGCTGGGGCACACCTCCTGGCATGAGTACAACTTGTCCGGGTCGCTGGCCAAGCTGATCGACCGCAACAACATCGTCAACGACGTCTACTTCGACGAGCGCGACAACCTCATCGCCCGCAAGTACTGCCGCGCCCCGGGGCAATGCGCGATCGAGACATGGAAGTACTACCTCAACACCAGCAACGCCTTCGATCCGCGTAACGACCAGGTGACCGTGCACCGCGACGGACGTTCGGCCTCTGACACCGACACCACCTACGCCACCACCACCGAATACACCACGCACGGCGAGGTGACGAAGACGACCAGCCCGGCCACCCCGGACTTCCCGGCCGGCCGATCGGTGATCTCCATCTACACCGACGGTACCGAGCCCGCGATCGGCGGCGGCACCACCCCCGCTGGATTGCTGAAGGTGGCCAAGGACCCCAGACTCAACGAGACGACCTACCACTACACCGCCGCCGGGCAGCTGGCCGAGCAGATCAGCCCCTTGGGTGTGAAGAGCACCTTCGCCTATGACGCGGTGGGCCGGTTGACCTCCCGTACCGAGATCTCCCAAGCCCATCCGGCCGGGGTCACTACAACCTTCACCTACGACGGCCTCGGTCGCCTGCTCACCCGGACTGACCCGGGGATAGAAAACGAGGTCACCCAGGTGACCCACACCGCCAAGACCACGCTGACCTACGACGCCGACAATAACCCGCTCACCGTCACGATGACTGACCTGACCGGCGGCGATGCGGCGCGCACCACCACCTACACCTATGACCCGCTTGGACGGGTCGCGACGGTCACCGACCCTGAGGGCGGAGTGACCGCCTCCACCTGGAACGTTATTGGCGCTGCGGCGTCGCAGACCGACGCAGCGGGCACGGTTGTCACCTTCGCCTACACCAAACGCGGTGAGCCGGCCTCTGCCACGTTGAAGAACTGGACCGGCAGCCCGGTCAGCCCTCAGCCCGCTCAAGACGTGGTACTGGATTCCTCCTCCTACGACCCCGGCGGCCGATTGGCGGGCCAGATCGACGCGATGGGCCGCAAGAAGGCTTACACCTACTGGATGGACAACCGGCCAGCGACGGTGGTCGGCGATGATGTCCGGCTCAACAGCCCTACCGCCACCCCAACTGATGTGATCTTGCAAGAAAGCGAGTATGACCCGGCCGGCAACATAACCCGGCAGGTCAGCGGCGGCGGCAAAACCACCGTGGAGTCCGTCTACGACGCCGCCAGCCGGGTGACCTCCACCATGTTCGATCCCGCCGTTCTCAAGCGCAAAACCGCTTTCGAGTACGACGCGGCCAGCAACGTCACTAAGAAGACTTCTACCGGTCCGGGCACCACCCGCACCGAGTCGACCACCTACATCTATAACGCGTTGAACCTGGTGACTCGGCAGACTGTGGAAAATGGCGCCGATGACCTGGTCGCCACCAGCGTCTATGACGACCGCGGACTGGTAATCGCCACCACCGACCCGCGTGGAAACGCCTCCGGCGCTACCGCCGCCGACTTCACCACCACCATGCGCTACGACCTGGCAAACCGGCTGGTGGAGACCAAATCCGCGCAGGTGACGATCGAAAAGAACGGCACCACCACCACTGGGCGTCCCACCCAGAGATACGGCTACAACAGCGCGGGACTACAAACCCACACCGTCGGCGCCGAAGGACGTACCAGCACCTCCGTTTTCGACAAGGTCGGGCGCCTGACCTCGGCCACCGGTGCCTCGTACACCCCGCCCGGCGGCAGCACAATCACCCCTACGGTCAGTTTCGGCTACGACGCGGCCGGCCGTCAGATCACGGCCACCGACCCACGCAACAACGTCACCTCCACCGTCTATGACGCGCTGGGACGCCCGGTCAAGGTCACCGACCCTGGCCCATCTGGACCGGGCGGCATCTGGGTGGCCGAATACGACTTGCTGGGAGAGCAGCGCGCGGTCATCGACCCCACCGGGGCACGCAGTGAGGCCACCTACGACGATCTGGGCCGCACCATCACCACCACGCAGATCGAGCGCACTCCCACCACCGTCGCGCACACCACCGCGCTGACCTACGACACCGCGGGCAACCTCATCAAAACCGTCGCTCCCGGCAACAAGACCACCCACTACACGGTCAACGCCGCCGGAGAAGTCACTGCCACCCTTGACCCGCTCAACCACTCTTCCAGCTTCAGCTACGACCTGCTGGGCCGCACCACCAAGGTGACCGACGCGCTCAACAACTCCACCGAAGCCGAATACGACCTGGCCGGACGCAAGATCGCGTCCAAGGACCTCAGCAGCACCAACGCAGTGGTGCGCACGTTCGGCTTCGGCTATGACC
The DNA here is from genome assembly GCF_042888905.1 of Streptosporangium sp. NPDC002721. Classification (NCBI taxonomy): domain Bacteria; kingdom Bacillati; phylum Actinomycetota; class Actinomycetes; order Streptosporangiales; family Streptosporangiaceae; genus Streptosporangium; species Streptosporangium sp. NPDC002721. The sequence continues at coordinate 216,892 of NZ_JBIAQI010000018.1, read as the reverse complement.
CGGCCGGCAACCCGACCAGCACCACCTCCGGCGAAGGCTACGTCACCCAGCGCACCTTCGACGTGCTAGGTCGTATGACCTCTCTCACCGAGCCGGTCACCGCTAGCACCTCGATCACCTCAACATTCGGCTACGACGCCAACGGTGCCCGCACGCGCACCACCGACGGCCGCGGCAACCCCGTCTGGACCACCTACAACAGCCTGGGCCTAGTCGAATCCATCATCGAACCATCCACCACCGCCTACCCGAACGCCGCCGATCGGACCTGGACCAGCGTCTACGACGCCGCGGGGAACACCGTCTCCACCCTGCAACCGGGCGGGGTGCGCATCGACCGCACCTTCGACCACCTGAACCGGATGACCACAGAGACCGGCAGCGGCGCATCAGTGACCACCCCTGCGCGCACCGTCACCTACGACACCGCGGGCCGGATGACCGCGGTCGGTGACTACACCCTGGAATACAACGACCGCAGCTTGTTGACCAAGGTTTCCAAAGCCACCAACCAGGTCGCCGCCTACACCTACGACGCGCTGGGCAACCCCACCCAGCGCATCGACCCAACCGGCACGGCGACCTACACCTGGGATGACGCTAACCGGCTCAAGACCGCCTCCGACCCAGTGACCGGCCGGACCTGGACCTACGGCTACGACAACGGCGACCGGCTCACCAGCAAGACCTCCGCCTCCCCGGTCGGCACCCAGACCTACGGCTACGACGCTGTGGACCGGCTCACCTCCCAAGCGGTGAAGAACAGCTCCGGCACCGAACTGTCGAAGATCACCTACGGGTGGGACAAGGACGACAACCTCACCACCAAAACCACCAGCGGCACCGCCGGAGCCGGCACCAACACCTACGGCTACGACCGTGCCGGACGGCTGACCTCCTGGACCGCCCCCGGCGGCGCCATCACCGCCTATGAGTGGGACGCTTCCGGCAACCGCACCAAAGCCGGAACCAACACCTTCGTCTACGACCAGCGCAACCGGCTGACCTCCGGCGCTGGAACCGACTACGCCCACACCCCACGCGGCACCACCGCTACCGAAACCAAGGCCGGCATCACCCGCAACCTGACCTTCGACGCCTTCGACCGCATGGTTTCCGATGGAGAGGCCACCTACGGCTACGACGCGCTGGGGCGGATGACCTCCCGCACCGCAGGCAGTACTCAGCAGCGCTTCACCTACTCCGGGCTGAGCAACGACCTCGTCACCATCGCCGACGGCGCCAACACCACTACGGCGAAGTACGGGCGCGACCCGTTCGGCGGCCTGCTCAGCTTGCAAGAGGGCGCAAGCCCCGCGCTCGCCACCATGAGCGACCTGCACGGGGACATGGTCGCCACCTTCTCCGCCACCGCACTGGTCGACTCGGTCGCCTACGACCCCTTCGGCAAGGTCACCCACCGCTCCGGCACCCAGCGCACCCTCGGCTACCAGGGTGAATACACCGACCCCGACACCGGCAAAGTCAACATGCACGCCCGCTGGTACCAGCCCGACACCGGCGCCTTCACCTCCCGAGACACCGCCACCCTCAGCCCCGACCCGTCGGTGCAAGCCAACCGCTCCACCTACGCCAACGCCAGCCCTCTCACCCACACCGACCCCACCGGGCACAGCAGTATGCCCATTTCCGTCGTAGCCGGCAGCATTACTATCCAGGGCGGTGGCTCCCAAGGCGGCGCGAGCGGCGGTTCCGGCTGGCAGTCCTACGACACGAGCAGCTACTGGAACGATTACTTCGACAGGCAATCCTCCTCTGGATGGGACTGGACAGCGCCAGAGGTCATCCCCGGTAAGCCCTACTATGCGTGGCCCGATCAGCAGCCATCGGCCCTGTATCCCCAGTTCACCAATGAAGACGAGATGCTGCAATGGGAAGAGAACTGGGGCGATCTCCACTGGGCGCCGCAGTTCACCGAAGAAGAGGCCAGAAAATGGAAGATTCTTCCCAACGGCAGGCCGATGCCGACAACGCCGGGCTTCGAAGAGGGCTTCTGGGCTGCAGACGAGAAACTGCAAAAGAAATTTCTGCTGCTGTATAACGTCCGGCAGATGTACAGCACGGACTACGACGACACGAGAATGACCTATTCTTGGCTAGAGATAGGCGGAGGCCTGGTGCTAGAGGCGCAGGCCGGCGCCCCGCCAATGGACCGCACTGGAGAAGTGGGGCCATGCAATCGTGACCCTAATTCAAGGGCATGCATAGAGCTACAAACCTCCAACGATCTCATAAACGTCGTTTGTCACAAAATGGGGTGCGCCAACAAGAAGAAGGTGCCGAATTTAACAAAAGCCCAAGAAGAGGCCATTCTCAATTGGATTTCCGATACCGGGTGCGACGTAGTAAACATGCCACTATGTAGCGTCGCCTTCCAGGTTCTGGCGTACGGTGGAAGCATTAGGTCGGCAAACGAGATCCGCAAAAATCCTTGCACGTACCTCGTCTGCCATGATGGAGACCCGGTAGGGGCTGTCCTTTGCAACTGCCTAGTCGAGAAGCCCTGGCCTGACGTCACCGTCTCCGACATGATAGCGGCCGCTTACGGTGCCGGAACCGTAAGATCCGTGAGAAGCGCCGTTAGAGGATGCAGCAGTTTTGTTCCTGGTACTGAAGTCCTCATGGCCGATGGGACACGCAAACCCATCGAAGAAGTCGAGGTCGGGGACTATGTAATCGCGACCGATCCCGAAACAGGCAAAAGCGAGCCTCGGGCTGTCACCGCGCTGATCACAAGCTTTGGCATCAAGCGCCTTGTTCGACTCCGCGTTGATGTCGATGGCGGCAGTGGCCCCAAGGTTGGCACGATCATCGCGACAACCACGCACCCCATCTGGTCAGTTGACAAAGGACGCTGGATCGACGCAGGCAAGTTGACCGCAGGAGCGGATTTACTCTCCGCCAAGGGTTCTAGCTTGGAATTGCTTTCTACCCGCCGATACACCCAAAAAAGCCAACGGGTACACAACCTGACAGTAGAGGGTATTCACACCTACCACGTGTCCGTAGGTAATACCAACGTGCTCGTTCATAATAGCGGCAGCGGCCCCCCCTGTCCGGGCCGCCTATCTGATCCCTTGCCTCCTCAAATGAACAGGCAGATTGCTTTGGCGTACGATGACGTCAAAGCGGGAAGAATTCAATCGCATAATACTTACCAGGGGCACGAACACGCGTGGTGGAAGGGAGCTAAAGAATATGCGGTTCCTGGCCGGCCGCAAAGTGATAGAATTCTGGTAAAAACGCTGCCCAACGGGACCCAGGTATACGGGTGGACAACAACTCACTACCAAAAAATTCAAAAATTTGGCGCACCACATTTTCCCTGATTAGAGCAGCGGTAATAGCCTTGCTCGCCAAGCTGGTGTAACGGTACCTCCGCGGTACCGTTACACCAGTTCTCAAACAGGAACGAATATAGTTGATTGGCGAACTTTCCCATGATGCTTGAGGCAAACTTCCCTCTGTACAGAATCATCGAAGATGAAACTCGGAACGTGCTGGTTGCGGCAGAAGATGTGCAGGGCTTCTTTGTTGAGCAAGAAAATGGCTCATCGGAAGCCACCTTCTTAAGGGTGCATCAGGTCGATAGAAATAGGCGGAGAGCCGAGGATGCAATCTTAGAAGTGATGAATTATCGGCAAGAGAAAATTGGCGAGTATTATATCGGTCGAGTCGCACGTAGAGAGATTGATGTCGAACGTATGGAGGGCGAGCTTCCGAACGTCTCATACCAATTCTTTAGTGGCGTATGTGAATATCCAAGAGCTGGGGAAGTGTGGCGACGCTGGGCATCGGGGGTCCATCTTAAGCAAGATGAGTGGTTTCAGTGGCCGTCGAAATATCACGAAACCTGGCTGCATGTTGTCCAAAATTCTTGGTTCGCTTCTTTCCGCCGAGCTGCTCGCTATGAGACCGGCGAGGTCGTATATCTCGATGGCTCGAAAGTAACTACGAAGTCAGGGTTCTACTGTGCATTGGGGGAGGCAATAAATGGTCCAGGAGGATACTTTGGGTCGAACCTTGACGCCCTTGCGGACTGCCTCTCTTCAGAGAGTGGGGAGGCGCTTCCGCTCAAGATTGTATGGCACAACTTTCAGGCCTCTCGTAATTCGTTAGGAGACAACTTTATGAATTCGATTATAGCTCTTATACGTGAGTTTCATATCGAGGTAGCTACTGACTGAAGTGATCTAAGCAGCAGATGATTCTTCCGTGCAGGCAGGCGGTGCCGCTACGCATGGTGATTCGATGACCACTCGGCTACTGGTGGGAGATCCTGGCGAAGGCCGCCGAACACGGGGTGAAGCTGTGGTCACGCGACGATTTCAAAGAGAAGGGCAACTTCGTGATCACCCGATGGGGGACGGTAGTCGAGGTGATGCGGGCCAACCCCAAGAGCGTGACGATCCCGTGGTCGAACTGCTGGATCACGGGCGGCCCGAGCCCGTGGTTGGTCGCTGACTGCGAGCAGGCGAAGCGGGACAGTGGCTGCCCGCACACCGACACGGTCCTGACAACGAAGTGCGAGGGAAGACGACCCGCGCCGAGCTGGAAGGGCTCGATCCAAGGCAGGTGCAAGAGCTGATCGCCCGGAAGATGCGTGCGGCGCGGGGCGACGCCGCCGACAAGTAGCCAGTCCTCTGGGGCGGCGGGTAAAACTCCTACCCGGGAGTTAAATTCTACCTTAATTCTGTAAGAAAAATTGCATCGGCAAACCTTGTCTGAGGATCAGGCATAGTCCCAGCAGCGGGAGTAAAGCTGCGGAATCCGGAACATTGACCTGGTTTGCGTGCCGTGCTGCTCTACTACACGTTCAAGGAAGCCCAGTCGCTCCAGAAGGCGGACCTGTTCGCCGATCTTGCCCTCCGCGCCGCCGAATAGTTGTTCCACTTCGGACAGCGTGAAGCTGGTGAGCTTACCAGCCCGACAGTTCAGTACGAACGTCGGTGCGACCTTGAAGTCGTTGACCACCTCCGAGAAGCTCAACTCAGACAGTTTCGTCATGGCCCGCCGCACCGCATCAGCGGAAAACAACGGGACAGCGGCGACGACGGCATCGGGTTGTGCCGCGTGCTCCCGGGTCAAGTGCAGCAGTAGTACGGCCAGGCGCGGGGAGATGCCGCCGTTGCCATTCCGTAGCGAGTCGACGAGCCAGCGGTCGATGGGTTGGCCCTCGATCTCGGTCGGGAATAGCACCTCCAGTGCGGCGCGTACCTCGATCTCTTCGTCGGTAACATGCAGTCGGCGGGCGAGCCGGTCGAATGGTTCGTTGGCGAACACCCTGCGGACCAGCACCTGCAGCCAGTCCTCTTCCGACCAGTCGAGTGTGAGGGATCGGGAGACCAGCTTGTTTTTCTCCTGGATGTCGTACAGCTCAAATAGGTCCGTCCGCAGGAACACCACCAACTCGATACTGTCCAGCCGGGATACGCGGGCCTCGGCCTGCAGTAGTGCCTGGACCAGGGTCTCCTGCCGGCCCCGGTCATACTTAAACGTCTCATCGATGCGGTCAAGCAGTACCACGACGCGCCGCCCCGTTTGGTTGAGCAGGTTGTCTGTCTCTTGCAACAGTGACTCGACATCAAGGAATGACCCACCGGTCCGGGTGCCAGTGGGAAGCGTCGCCTCGAAGTTGACCGGCCCCACCCCCAACTTCAGCGTCGTACCGCCCAGAAGTCGGGCAGCCGCGCGCATTGCGCGCTCGATGCGGCCTGGTGGCTCGGTGGGCAGCCCGAGCACGGCCCGCAGATCTTTGGCGTTGCGCCGTAACGCCTTGGGCGCCTCGCCGGGGACGGTCGGGGCCACCACGGCGGCGATGACCACAAGCCACGCCGCGCGCAGCGCGTCAGCGTCAAGCCAGGCGTCCTTGTCGACGATGCGGTGCAGCAGGTCGCCGGTGTTGGCGACCGGGAGGGTCTCGACGGACGCTTCTTCCGCAAGTTTGCGGAAGATAGCGCTCTTGCCTGAGCCGCGGTCGCCGATGACGATGGACCGCTGCCGGCAGAGGATCCGGTCCAGACTGTGCCGCCCTACGAAACTCGCGTCAAGCAGGTCGTCCAGTTCTGCCTCCTCCGCACCGAACTTGAGCTCGGCTAGCCGGAATGGCCGCACGAAGACCCGCTGGGACAGCAGGGTCGCCTGGATGAAGGGATGAGTGAACGCCACAGTCCCGGCCTGATGGTCGATGGTGAGCAAGCTGAGCACCGGTAGGTAACTTAGTAGCCTCCGGACCTGGTCTTCTGTGCCTCGCAGCTTCCCAGCCAGCGCCGAAATGCGGTCCTGGCCACCGGCAAGCGCGAGCTCCTCCAAAAACAGACCTAGCAGGACAGGATCCGGGGAAGCGCTGAGGGCATCATCGACCAGTGATTCAATCACGTCTTTCAGGTGCTCCCCGAACACCAACCCGGATGCCATGCGGTATTGCGGGGAGGAGGCCGCCAAGCGAGCAAAGAGTGGACTTCCATGCGCTAACGTGGCGATAAAACGGATGGCGTCCTCCGCGAGGTTCGGATAAGTTTCCCGCAGCATGGCGACCATGTCCGTCTCGGTAAAGGGCCCGAGCTCAAGCACGTCGAACTGGTCGAACCGGCGGACCTCGATACCGGAGGTGGGGCGCGACGCCACGACGAGCTTCCAGCCGTTCAGGACGTAGCTCAGCTCCTCGACAGCGGCGGCCATCCGCCGTGAATAGGGCGACTCGTCGAGGCCGTCGAGCAGCAGCACGGGTGCCTGCAGCTGCTCGGCAACCCGGTTCAATACTGTTGCGCTCTGCCGGAGAGAGCCGCCCCCCGATGCGCGGATCGTCCGCTTGTCCTCGAAGACGCCCGCCACTCGCATGATTTTGTCCATGATCAAGGCCGGGAGCTCATCCACATCGATGAGCCGCAGGCTGATGAGGAAGGCAGCCCGGCCCTGCCGCTGCAGTTCAGCTTCGAGCTGCTGAAGCAGCACAGTCTTGCCGATCGCCGGGCCGCCAAGAACGAAGACTCCCCGGCGGTCCGGGTTGTCGAGGCGGTGCAAGAAGTCGACGAGTTCAGAGCGCTGGAATGCCTCCACACTATTCACGGTAGCGGTCAGAATGTCCGTGCGGTGGGATACGGATCTGATCAACCAGGCCGAGACGAAGGCCGACGGCGCCAACAGGTTCTGCGGCGACGTGGACGCGGAAAAGTTTGCCGCCTGCACTTACGCGGTCATCGGGGTGGTCACCGCACACTGCACGTTCGTTGCTGTATTAATCAGCTGATTGGGATACACCCCCATGCCTAATCCGCAAAAAGGCTCAGCTGCAGCCTGCGCGTGCTCGCCTTGATGAACGACCTGATGCTGGCGGCCGGCCCTGGCCGCCGACTACCGGCAGGCGGAGATCGAGCTGGGCCAGCGCTTCACCGACCGCCTGTCCATGGAGGAGATCCTCGCCGCCCTCGACATCGCCCGCCTGGAGGTTGCCGGCGACGCCGCGGCGGCGGACGCCACCCTCGCCCTGTACGAGCTGGTCCGCGCCTACCTCGCCACCACGGCGACCGCCAACGGCGAGGGCCTGACCGCATCGGGCCGGCCACGCCAGCCGTGGACCGAGCGGCAGCTGACCGACCGGGCGACCGCCCGCACCGGCGAACTCCTCACCTCCGCACGCCGCGCGGTCGCCCTGGCCGCACAGGCCGACACGACCGTCCTGCTCCTGAACCCGCTCGACGACGCGGCCGAGGCGGTCTTGGCCGGAGCGGCAATCCGATGACCTCCTGCCACGGGCCGCTACTGAAGAGCTTGGTCCTGCACCAGCCGATGTACCTGCACAGGTGTCCGGACTTCGACGGCGTGCGGAGAAACCCCGGCTCTCTGCAGCACCCGCGCGTGAACGGGGTACCCGCCGTCGCCGGGCAGCAACACCCTCGGATGAGAGCCAGCCACCACGTGGATGTTCCAGACGCTGACGCGCAGGCAGATCGAGTCCACCAGCCACAACTCGTAGTCGTCGCGGTTTTCGGCCAGATGCTTCACATACCGGTCGAGCACAGCCCGGACGACCGTCTCCGGGGTGTCGGCCGACAGGTCGATGCCCAGTGCCGCACCGCCGGGAGCCTCATGCCACTTCGCGGTGTGCTCGTCGGTGTACTCCACGACGTAGGCGTAACGGTGTCTGATGCCGCTGAAATCGAGGTGGGAAAGCGTCTCAGCCGCCTGCGCGGAGAGCAGCGCCCACTCGGCGATCTTTCGATACAGGGTCGCCTGCTGCCGCGCCTCCGGTACGCCGTCGTCAAGCCCACCCTCGCCCACGTCCGGCATGTTCAGCAGGGCCACCACCTGGAGGAGCCTCTCCGGGGGGACCAGGCGGTTGCGCGCATCGATCAGGAAGTCCGTCATGGCATCAGTGTGAGACGCGTCAAATGCGCGGTCAGGCGGACGGCGAAATCAGTCCCATCCGTACTGGTCGATTGGCGACCACGGCCGCACAGGCCATGTGAACTCGCGGGGGAGACGTTCCTTCGGCTGGGTCTGCTCGACATCGCGGAGCTGGGCGGCCTGCCGGCCGCTTGAGCCTGTACGTGCGGCCTGGGCGGCACCGCCATGCGGTGACATTTTCCCAGCTCAACCAGCCAAACACTGTTATATCGAAAGTATATATTGCTATGCTATTGATATAAGAACAGGTAGTTGACACCACCAAGGAGCGCCTCATGCCCGTCCTCGCCGAAGAGCTCGCCGAACTGATCGCCGACCGCCTGAAGTGCTACCTGCGCGACACGCAGATCCCGCAGGAGATCGCGGCGGTATCGGACATGGCCGCCCTGCGCCTGCTCCTGGACAAGGTCGGCGAGCTGTACGAGGTCGACGAGGAAATCGCCCAGGAAGTCGTCTCGGCCATCAAGTGCCGGGTCCTTCAGCTGGTCGTCGACGGACACCCCGAGGTCGGCGAGATGGCCGCAGCCCTCCTGGCCTACTGAGCCCGCACCGGCCCCCGAGCCGCCAGGCCCGAGGGCTGCACCACCTCCCGCTCCCGGCTCTACGCCACCCGGAAGGAGAACCCTGAGATGGAGTTCGCATACCGCTACACCGACCTCATCTACGGCACCACCCACACCGTCCGCGCCACCGACGGTCCCGGCATCCTGGCCTGGGCGCAGGCCCAACTGCAGCGGACGATCACCGAGTGGAGCGGCCGCGACATCGGCGGCCGCATCGTCTACCGCGACCAGCCCGGCACCCCGTGGAAGCCGATCACCGCCACGCCCGCCCCGGGCGGCTGCCGCTGGTGCGGCGTCGACAAGCAGCAGCACGTGAGGCGCTACCACTCCGACATGCTCGACGATGACGGCAACCCGGTCGCCGGGCACTTCTGGACGGCCCCGCCCCAGGACGTGATCAAGCAGCGGATGCTGGCCCGCCGCGCCGCCCGCGCCAGCTCGGCCCCGCGCTGGTACCGGGCTGATGTGTGGATGTTCTCCGGAGGCGTCTGGACCCTGTACTGCTTCCCCGTCGCCGCCACCTGCGACGCCACCGCCTACGCCGCCGCGGTCGACCACGTCAACGGCGCCTACCCGGGCTGTTTCCGCTACGTCACCCGCCTCGGCCTGCACGGCTCCCACCTCCCCGCCGAGCCGACCGCGAAGGCCGAGCGGTGACCGGCACCGCGTGCGCGCCCGCCTCCCGGCCGGGAGGCGGTGCCGCATGACCCAGCTCAACCTCTTCGGCGACCCGCCCGAGTCTCATCCGCACCAGAACCAAACGGTGATCGGCATGTCCGGTCTGAACCCGGCAGATAGAACTACGTTCTCTGGCGAATGCCGGAAGGGCAGGAGTCAGCCCATCCCCTTCACCTGCAAGGCAGGGGCGGGCCATCTCGGACGATGCAGTCCCTACACGCTGCGGCCGACGCCGCCAGCCGACGCCGCCGCTCGTGCCGCCCTGATCGCTATGAGCCGGGGATGGCGGACGCTCGCTGTCAACACGGCCGGGGGAGACGTCCCATGACCCAGCTCGCAATTTTCGGCGGCCCGTCCGCACCCCGCCCCCACCAGGGCCGGCCCGTGATCCGCCGCGCCCACGGCCGGGTCCTGATCCTGTGCCCCGCCGGGCATCTCGTCTTCTCCGTCAAGGACACCGACTGGGCCGGTTCCCAGCCAGAGGCCAACGTGCGCACCCCCGGCTACACCGTCACCTGCCACGGCGCCCTGTCCGAGGACCTCCGATGACGGTGGCGGCTCCGGCGGCCACCGGTAGCCGGGTCCGCCGCTGGGTCATCCTCTCCTACGGCCTGGGCGTCGACTCCACCGCCGTCCTGCTGCGCTGGATCCTCGACCCCTCCAGCCGCGACTTCGACCTGCGCGACCTCGTCGTGCTCATCGCCCAGACCGGCAATGAGTGGCCGCAGACCGCCCGCCTGGTCGAACAGTTCGTGTTCCCGCTCCTGCGCCGGTACGGCATCCGCACCGTGCAGGTCGCCCGGGCCGGCCAGTCCGACACCGCGGGCATCGTCGTCCTCGACGACACCCGCCAGCCGTACGTGTGCCACCTCGCCGGCGCGTACACCCTCGGGGAGAAGATGATCGCCGTCGGCACCGTCCCGCAGGTCGGCGGCCCCCGCGACTGCAGCATCCGTTTCAAAGGCTGGGTTCTCGACCGGTGGGTGCTCGACAACGTCGGCGGCCTGCCCTACGAGCACGCGATCGGTTTCGAGCTCGGCGAGCTGAGCCGGATGCGGACCGACCTGAAGGCGTCGAAGATGCCCGGCCGGCTGCCGTTCTACCCGCTGATCGACTGGGGGTGGCACCGCGAGCACGCGCAGGCGTACATCCGCGAGCACCTCGACGTCGAATGGATCAAGAGCGCGTGTACGTTCTGCCCGTTCGCGCTCACGAGCGAGGGCGGCCGTGAGCGCACCATCCCGCGCTACATCGCCGACCCCGACCAGGCGATGCTGCCGCTCCTCATGGAGCACCTGGCCGTCGCGCTCAACCCGCGCCAGGGCCTGGCCGGTGGCGAGCAGCTCGTCGGCATGCTCGCCGCCGAACCCGGCGCCCGCCCGCTGCTGCGCCAGTTCGCCCGCCACCTCGCCGACCAGGAATGGGCGCTGTACGAGGTGAAACGTGCGTTTCGGAAGAAGGATGGTGAGGCCATGAAGATGTCGAACGCCGTCCGCTCCCTCGTCCGTGTCGGCGTGGGCGGCCGCGCCGAGATGCTCGACGAACTCGCCGCCCGCGCTCGCGCGCTGAACAAGCCGGTCGAACGTGACGGCGCGCACCGCCGGATCTGGGCCCACCGCAAGAACATGTACTTCCCGTGCGTGGAGGAGATGCTGACGGTCGCGCCCGCCTTGGCCCCCGACAAGATCGGCCCCGGCTTCGACGATGCGTGGGAGAAAGGGCTGCGAGGGCCGAGGCAGCTGCAACTCGTTGCGTGAGGTGGGCTCGCGCACGGGTTTCGCCGTGCCGGGGTGGGGATTTTTCTCGCTCCAATTCCCGCCCCAGTTAGATATCAAAAGCATAGTGTCATATGATTTAGATATAAGCGAGGCAGTCACCACCACCCCCAAGGAGGGCCAGATGGCCACCAGCACCGCGACCACCACGGCAGCCGAGAAGCCGGCCGACGGCGTCAAGCTCAGCCAGAAGAGCATCCCGATCGACCGGATCGACCGCGACCCCGACCAGCCGCGTCAGCACTTCGACCAGGACTCCCTGAACGAGCTGGCCGCGTCCATGCGGAAGGTCGGCCAGCTCCAGCCGATCAGCGTCCGCTACATTCCCGCGACCAGGCGCTACACCATCGTGATGGGAGAGCGCCGCTGGAGGGCCGCCCAGATCGCCGAACTCACCGAGATGCACTGCCTCGTCATGCACGGCGTCAAGGACAACGACCCCAGCACCTTCGCCCGGGCAGTCGCCGAGAACGTCGGCCGCGTCGACATGACCCCGCTGGAGGAAGGCAAGGCGTTCCGCAGGCTGATGGACCTCGGCTACACCATGGAGGACGTCGCCACCGTCTGCGGCAAGTCCCTCAACTTCGTCGAGCTGCGCCTGGACCTGCTGAAGCTGTCCCCCTCCGCGCAGGAGGCCCTGCTCAAGGGGCACATTCCGGTGGGTCTCGCCTGGTACGTCGCCTGCATCTCCCAGGACAACCAGGACCGGTTCCTGGCCCGCTTCGCCCGCGGCGAGTTCGCCACCATCCGTGACGCCGAGGCGTTCACCCAGGCGTGCCGACGGGCCGAAGAGGCGCAGGCCAGCCAGGGCAGCTTCTTCGTCCTGGCCAAGGACGCCGTCGAAGCGGCCCAAGCCGCGGCCGGTGGCCACCAGGGGGACCTGCTCGGCGAGCTCGACCTGCCGCAGGGCGAGCGCGAGCGGCTCGCCGCCGACCGGCGCCAGCTCCTCGGGAAGATCGAGCGGCTCGGCGCGGCCGGCGCCATCCTGGCCGAGATCGCCACCATGGACCCCGCGGAGCTGGCGATGCTGCTGGCCGGCGCCCCTGGCGGCCTGCCCGCCCAGCGGATGCGCATCGACCACCTCAAGGACCAGGCCGCCAAGGCCGTCACGACGCTGCGGCAGGCCAGCGCGGCGGCCGCCGTACGGGCGGGCGCCCTGCGGATCGCCCCCGACGCCACGGCCGACACCGCAGCCGCCGCCACGGCCGACGCCGTGGCCGTCGCCTGAGACGCGGCCGGGAGCGGGCCCCTCGGCGCCCGCTCCCGGCCGGATCCCCGCCACCGGCGAAAGGACAATAGCCACAGCAAAAACAATTGCCGCAAACTCAGTAAAGAGAATTAATGTCAGTTAAGTGGCAGCTAGAATGGATTTCATGATTGAAGTAGACGGCCAATCAATGCGGTTGGCGACTGGCCGGTGGAAGGACTTCGACCCGGAAACCGGCGTCCCCATCCGCATCACCGTCGGCCACCCACGATTTATCCGCTACCCGTACGAAAGGGCAATGTCTCTCGCCCCCCACGAACTGTTCGCACCCCCCTATAAGGACATCAACGACATCCCCACCGAACGGTGGGTCTACACCAAGCGGCTCGTCGCCCACCAGGCCGACATCCTGAGGGAACTCACCGCAATCGCCGCCAAGCACCCCGGCAAGACCGGCGTTCTCCTCTGCTACGAAAACGTCAACGCAGGGGAGACGTGCCACCGCCGCTGGGCCGCTGAATGGTTCCGCGACAACTACGGCTGGGACGTACCGGAAATCCAATCACGGCCCGATTCAACGAAACCGCGGGAGCCGTCAGGGCCAGCACAACTGCTAGCATTCTGACGCTGCAACTGCACCGCAGATAGCTCAGTGGATAGAGCACCGCCCTTCGGCGTAAGCCGGAGATCTAAGGCGAAGGTCGAAGGTTCGAATCCTTCTCTGCGGTCTACGCACAACGGGAGGAAATCTCATGCCAGGATTCGCCGCCCCCGGAGTGCTCTTCGCGGGTAACTCCGCCGCCCCCGACAGGGCGTTCTACCGGTGCGTGTTCAACGCCCTCCCCAAGGACCACTACACCCGCTACGTCGAGGTCGGCGTCGGCTCGTTCGCCGCGACGCTCGTCGCCGCCAACGCCGGCATCTCCCCGCACGCCATGGAAAGCAGCGACGTCACCCTCTACTCCTCCATCGTCGGCACCCTCCTGTCCGGAGGCGACCTGGAGACGCTCCGCATCACCCTGGACGGCGAACCCGTCGAACTGCCCGACGCCGACCCCGTCGCCCAGGCCGCGCACCTGCTGTACGTCCACTGGCTGGCCCGCATGCAGGCCAAACCCGAGGTCGACTACTGGCAGAGCCTCGTCATCGACCTCGTCGACCGCGCCGACGAACACCGCGCCCACCTGAGCCACTCACTGCAGGGCCTCGTCGACCGCCTGCCCGGCATCACGTTCCGCCCCCAGTGCATGTGGGACCACATCGCGCAGGTCGCCGACGACCCGGCAACGATCATCGTGGCTGCGCCCCCGACCTATAAGTGCTTGGAGCGCTCCGAGCGCATCCTGACGGCCGATCTCCAATGGGTTGCCTGCGGGGAGCTGAAGGTCGGTGACCGCATCCTTGCGTTCGACGAGGAGGCGGCTGGCCCGCGGCGGAACTGGCAATTCGCGACCATCACCCACTCCCAGCCAGCCATGAAGGAGTGCGTGCGGGTCACTCTCGGCAACGGCGATTCGGTGGTCTGCACAACCGATCACCCGTGGCTGGCGTCCACCGGCCCAGGCGCTACACGGCAGTGGATCCGCGCGGATGAGCTGCTGAAGGACAACGGGCGCGGCCCAGCCCGCAACGCCCGGTACGTGCTGCGAGCCATGGACACCTGGGAGCCGCAGCGGTCCTACGAAGCGGGCTGGCTGGCCGGCATGTTCGACGGCGAAGGGAGCCTCCGGCTCGGCAACGCCAACAAGCTCTCCATCACACAGGCCGACGGCCCGATCGCGGAGCTGATCCAGTCCCGGCTCACCGAATGCGGATTCAAGCCCGCCTCCTCCTCGATGCGCACCCTCGGCCCGCTCAGCCGCAAGCCGCTAGCCAACTACTACGTGACCGGCGGATTCGCCGAGATCTGCCGTGTCCTCGGCGAGCTACGCCCCGAGCGACTGATCGTCAAGTTCGGGCAGCAGGCCCTCAAGGAACGAGCCGTCCGCGTCCTGGAGCACGTCGAGGTCGTCTCCATCGAGCCGGTCGGACCCACGCCGGTGCAGTCCATCTCCACCAGCGCTCGCACGTACATCGGCCAGGGCTACCTGATGCACAACAGCGGCTTCGAGAAGTTCTTCGACACCGGCGGCCGCATCGAATGGGCCGAACCGCCGTACAGCATCTTCGACCCCGAGACCGACATGCAGCGCCTGGCCGACGACATGGAAGGCAAGGCCGCGCTGCTGATGTTCCTGCAGGAAGACCGCACCGGCCAGGCCGCCCACCCGCGCCCGGTGTTCGCCCACCCGCTTGGCCCCGGCTCCTGCGCCTACGTCATCTCCAACCGGCCCGACGAGATCTTCACCTACACCGGCGGCCCCAAGGTGGCGCTCGGCGCACCCCGCAGCTACCAGCCCGCCCCGCTGCCGATCATCCCGCCGGACCACGAGGTCACCGACACCTCAACGATCCAGCTGATCTCCGTCAAGGGCAGCGAATGCGACTACTACCGCAGCCTGTGGATGCACCGCCTGTCGGCCACCCCCGGCTCCTACAACCTGCTCGTCGCCCTCGACGGCTACGCCGCCGGCGTCATCGGCTACGGCGCCGAAACCATGACCCGGCCCTTCCCGCACGGCAAGAGCCGCTGGCAGTCCCACCTGCTGCTGCGGTTCGCGTTCGGCGCGCCCACCCTCAACTACCGGCTGACCCGCCTGATCACCATGCTCGCGCTACGCCGCGACACCGCCAAGCAGGTGTTCACCGGCCAGTCCAGCATTCTGCTCGCCGCCTCCCACGGCCTGGTCACCGTCGAGATGACCCGCCACCCCGAGGTCAAAGGACTGCGCGGCCTCATGACCCTGGAAAAGCGCGACAGCCACCCCGACGGATACAAGCTGTCCTACCGCGCCGACTGGACCAACGACAGCATCGACGACATCCGTACCCGCTTCCTCACCAAGGAGAAGACATGGCGAAAGGCACGCCGTCAGCCGACAGCCTGAAAATCGGCGAGGACCTGTGGGTCATGCACGTCGAGATCACCTCTCTGCGCGAGCAGGACATCAACGCGCAGGTGATGCAGCCCCGCCACTTCGAGCGGCTCACCGAGAACATCCGTCACCGCGGAGCGCTGGAAAGCCTGCCGTACTGCCACCAGCCCCGCGGCGAAGGCCCCATCGAGATCATCAGCGGACACCACCGCTGCCGCGCCGCCCGCGCCGCAGGCCACTCCCACATCTGGGCGCTGGTCGACCAGCGCCCCATGCGCCGCTCAGAGATCATCGCCAAGCAGATCGCCCACAACGAACTCCACGGCGAACCCGACCGCGACATCCTCGCCCACCTCATCGCAATGATCGACAACGTGGACGATCTGCTCGCCACCGGCCTCCCCGAAGACGCCCTGCCCACCGTCAACCCCGACGACACGAAGCTGTCCATCCCCCACGGCGAGTTCGACTGGCGCGTCGCCACCCTCATGTTCCTGCCCCACCAGATGACCGAGTTCAAGGACGCCGTCAAGGTCATCGACAACGCCACCGACCTCATCGGCGTCGCCGGCGCCGACCAGTTCGAAGCGTTCTCCGCCGCCGTCTATGAGTTCGGCCGCTGCCGCGACATCCGCAACTTCACCACCATGGTCGCCCTGCTGACCGACCTCGCCCGCCGCGAAGTCGAACTGGCCCGCCTCGAAAGTGAGGAAAGCGCCGACAGCGACACCGGCAGCGAACCCGTCCCCGCCGGCTGAACCCCCACCCCCACCCCCGGCACCACCCCCCGTTCAGACCGCCCCCAGCGCCGCCCAGCACCCCCCGGGGATACGCATCCGAACCGCTCGACCGGAGCCCACTGTTCCCGAGGAGGCACATGACCACGTTCCAGCTCGACCCCACCGTGCAGCCTTGGGACCGGCAGCCCGGCGAAACCGCGAAAAAACACGGACAGTTCATCACCTACCGTGACCTCGGGATCGTTCGCACGCTGACGAAAGCTGCGGAAAAACTGACACTGTCGTACGGCCACACCCGCAACCTCGCCACCACCTACCTGTGGCAGCAACGGGTCGCCGCCTGGGACGCGCACAACACGCAGCAGTACCAGGCCATGCTCGAACAGGAGCGGCGCCGAGCCGCCGAATCCGACGCGACGATCCTGCGCGCCATGACGGGTCTCGTCGGCCAGGCGCTGCCGAACATGCGGCCCGACACCATGACGTGGACCGAGTTCACCCGCCTGGCCGAGACCACCATGCGGCTGCGCCGCCAGCTGTTCGGCGACCCGACCAGCACGATCGCGATCACTGGGCCGGGTGGCGTCGACCCGATGGCTGCGCTGGTCACCCGTTTCTCCGAGCTGACACCTGAGCAGCGGCGGGTTGAGCTCGCAGCTCTGGCTGAACAGGTGGCGCGGCGCGTCGAGGCGGTCAGCGATTTCGACGACGAGTGACCGCCCTGGGGGTGGCGGCGGCTCCAGTACCATGTGCCGCATGCCGCTGGTCGTGGGCCGGGCCCTTCCACAGAGGGGCTACTTGTGTTCACGGTTGGTGCTGGCCTTGCCGACGAGGTAGTTGCGGTGCTGTGCCGACGGCCGCCCTATTTGATCGCACGCTGGCCGATGCCCCGTAGCGGCCATGATCGGCCTGCACGCTGCGCGCGGCCTGAAGTACCCGAGGGCAGCGTTCGCGCTTGAGCGGCCAAGATCTCACCGACCAGCTGGGTCACCTGGACGATATCGACCTGTACCGGCGGCTGGCCGCTGCGTCCCGCGCCACCAGCGGCGACCTGCTGCGTAACCCGGTCGCTCTGGCTCGTGGCCTGGACGCGCATTTCCGGATGCGGCCGCACCTGCGTGTGATCGGCGACGCGATCGCCGGCGTCGAGCGGGGAGACTACGACCGGTTGCTCATTGTGACCCCGCCGCAGGTGGGAAAATCCACGTCTGTTGCAGAATGGGGTCCTTTTTGGTGGTTGTGCCTGCACCCGAAAGACCGGATCGCCGTGGCGTCCTACAGCGACGACCTAGCGATCCGCCGAGGCAAAATCATTCGGGACCTGGTCGAGGCACACGGCACCGAATACGACCTGGTCCTCAAAGCTGGTTCAGGTGCTGCGAAGGACTGGGACCTTGCCACCGGCGGGGGAGTCCGCTCCGTAGGTGTGGGGGCCGGACTTACCGGATTCTCAGTTAACTGTGTGGCCGGTGATGTACACATAAAGACGCGAGAGGGTTCCATGCCCGTCGGCGTCTACGTGGAGTCCGGCTGCACCGACCAGGTGCTCGCCTACGACCACGCCCAAGGCCGGCCAGTGTGGGCCCCTGTCGTTGCCACCAACAGCAGCGAGGGGGAGATCCTTGAGGTTGTCACCCGAAGTGGCCGTGTCGTCCGATGCACCCCCGAGCACCGCTTTTACGTCCCCGGCCGCGGCTACGTCGAGGCGGCCGAACTCCGCCCCGGCGACCCGCTTCTCACAGCCGACTGGCATGATCTCGTTGACCTGCGAGCAGTGCGGGACCACCTTCGAACGGCACTCGGCGGAGATCGCTCGCGCCCAGCGGCAGGGACGATCGGGGACCTTCTGCAGTCGCGGCTGCAGCAACCAAGCGCGCAGAGCCCAGCGGGCTTGCCTCACCTGCAAGGGGCCGGGCGTCGCCAAGGGGGCTACCTACTGTTCGCAGGACTGTCGGCGCGCCGCCTTCCTGGTGACACTGACCTGCGAGCAGTGCGGCAAGCCGTACCGCATCCCGCGCTGCGACCACGACAAGCGGCTCCGCAACGGGCAGAAAAACTGGACCTGTTCCCGGGCCTGCTGGGCGGAGATGCGCGCCTCGTTCCACCGCAAGCCGTGCCGGCAGTGCGGCAAGCCGCTGCACCGCTCGCAGTGGATGCGCTACTGCTCCGCCGAGTGCAAGAAGGCGTACGGCAAGCCGGGGAAGCGGAAGCTGACGGAGACCGGCTGCCAGGAGTGCGGCGTGGTGTTCCGTCCCAGGAGCAGCCGCACGAAGTACTGTTCGCGGGCCTGCGCGAACGGGGCCCACGCCAGCCGGATGATCGGCGCGGGCAACTCCCGATACAAGGACGGCACCTCGTACGCGACCTGCTTCCGAGCGATGCGGCCACTGGTCCTCGAACGGGATCAGCGCTGCTGCGTGGCGTGCAAGACGCCCGAGACGTTCTACAGCTTCATCCGCAGAGGGAAGACCGAGCAGCGAAGCACGTTCCACGTCCACCACATCAACGAGGATCCAGCGGACAACCGGCCGGAGAACCTGGTCAGCCTCTGCAAGACGTGCCACGCCGTGCACCACAAGTCGAATATGACGCCGTGGCCGTGGTTCGCCACGTACGCGGCGAACGCGTCAGCGTCTATGACCTTCAGGTGGAAGGCACGAGCAACTTCTTTGCTGGCTCGGTACTCGTCCACAACTGCCTGATTGTCGATGACCCGCACAAAGACCGTGCGGACGCCGAGTCCACACGCATGCGGCAGGCCGTCCACGACTGGTACTCCAGCACCGCGCTCAAGCGGCTGCAGCCCGACCGCAACGCCGTAGTGATCATCCTGACGAGGTGGCATCCGGACGACCTGGCTGGCCGGCGCCTCGCCGAGGAGGGGCGTCTGGAGGAAGGCGGCCGGTGGAAGGTCGTGCACCTGCCGGCGATCGCCGACCCGAAGTTCGGTATCGACCCGCTCGGCAGGCAGCCCGGAGACCCGCTGCCCCACCCGAAGATCCGCACCCGGGACCGGGCGGCACTGCTGGCCTGGTGGCACGACATGAAACGCACGTCGATCGTGCGGGACTGGCACGCGCTCGGCCAAGGCGACCCGCAGCCATCGGAGGGCGCCCTGGTGTCGGCGGAGCTGCTGCGGCAGCTTCGCGACCGGGGGGAAGGTGCCGAACCGCAGAAGATCGCCGTCGCGGTCGACCCGTCCGGCGGCGGCCGCGACACCGCCGGCGTCGTCGGAGGGTTCCTCGGCGACGACAACCGGGTGTGGATCACCCACGACTGGTCGGGGGTCATGTCGTCGGCGGAGTGGTCGACGGCGGCGTGCCGGCTGGCGCACGAGACGAACGCGGCGATCATCTACGTGGAGACCAACTACGGCGGCGACATGTGCGAGCTGGCCATCAACACCTCCTGGGAAACGTTGCAGCGCGACGGCGAGATCCCGCTGAAGAAGCTGAAGCCGATGGTGCAGACGGTCCGCGCCAAGCAGGGCAAGCTGCTGCGGGCCGAACCGATCGCCCAGCAGATGATTCAGGACCGGGTGCGGCTGCGTGGCGTATTCCCTGACCTCGAACACGAGTGGTCGCACTGGATGCCCACCGACCCGATGTCGCCGGGCCGTATCGACGCGTCGGTGTACCTGGTGTACGGCCTGCTGCCCGAAGCGGGTGGCGCCGCCGTCGTTCACGCGCCGCTCGCCCAGCGCCCCAACCCGGCCGGGCCGGGGGCGGCGATCAGTTACACGCGGAGCTTCGGGTCCGGCGGCCGGTGAACGACCGGGACGGCGCGGCGGGTGAGGCGCTGGCCCGCGGGGGTGAGGCCGTGGCCGGGCGGTGAGCCTGTCGGTGGGCGGGTGCGAGGCGGTGAAAATTCGGGCACTTTCTTACCTAACCCCTCTACTATCTGAATCATAGTATTATATGATAAAGATATAAGAAAAAGCCTTTCCGCCACCTCCGAAAGGACGTCGCCATGACCGCCACCACCACCTTCGAGATCATCGCCGAGGGCTCCACGGTCACCGTCGACATCCCCACCGCCGAGGCGGGCGGCCTCGCCGCGATCCTCCTCAC
Organism: Streptosporangium sp. NPDC002721; assembly: GCF_042888905.1. Taxonomy (NCBI): domain Bacteria; kingdom Bacillati; phylum Actinomycetota; class Actinomycetes; order Streptosporangiales; family Streptosporangiaceae; genus Streptosporangium; species Streptosporangium sp. NPDC002721. Next base: position 196,457 of record NZ_JBIAQI010000018.1, on the reverse strand, counting down.
CAACGGCGTCGCCTTCCAGGTGGCCTAACCGGCAGCCAGGGCCGGCTCTCAAGCACAGACCAGAAAATCACCGACACCACCGGAGGCCACCATGGGCGAGATCAGCGACTGCACCAATGTCATGGCCCGCGTCGACCAGCTCTCGACGAGACCGGTACCACCCCCCGACGAGCAGGAGTTCATCGAAAGCCTCGTGCTCGGAGGCCGCGGCGAGCCCGAGATCCTCCTGTCCCTGCTCGCCAAGGCCCGTCAGTCGGGAGAGATCACCGAAGCCCGCAGCGCCTGGTAGGCGCCGACCCGGAAGCCCTGCCCCCGAGGCGGGGCTTCCGCGTGCCGACGCCTACCGGTGTCCAGCTCAGGGGAGCGGCTACGTCCACACGAAGGTCAGGCACTCTTGATCGATCAGACCGTCCTCTTGGCCCGCCGCCGGGGTGACGCACACTCGATCGAGCAGCGTGCCGATCATCGCCTGCCGGTCAGGGAAGGAAGCCGACTCCCACCAGCTCGCTAGCGTACCCGGCGTCACCTGCGCCAGGTCCGCGACGCCCAGCTCGCCCGCCCGCTCCAGTACGCACGGCGTAGCCAGCATGGCCAGCGCCTGGCAGGCGACGTGCGTCTCGAACGGACCAGCCGCGACCCGAACAGCCCCGCAGCCGCCACGCGACGCATCGCACACGTAGTGGCGAGCCCCGGCCCGGGCCTCGCCCGTCAGCGTCGTCCCGCACGCCCCGCACATCGAAAAGCCCGAGTCGAGCACGAAAAACGGGGCGCCGACCGCCGACGGCTCCGCGCTCACCTCGGCGTCGACCAGGCGAAGACGCGGCACCTGGCCGCTCCGCGCATGACCCATCGTGATCACCTCTCTACCGGGGGATTCGTCGCATTCAGCGTAGGCAGCGCCAATCCCAGGCGACGGACGATCTGCAGAGCGGCACGACCGGTTGCGGCCACATGCAGAAGACCTGAGCACGGCGCCGAGTGTCAACAATCGTCAAAGCACGGCGCCGGGTGAACCGCACCGGGTTTCATGGAGACTCTGGCCTGCCCTGGGTTCGGTGGAGTCGCGTTTTTGGATTGTCATGCCACGATGGTCGTGTTTTCGTACTCTGTGGTGCTGCGGCGGGCAGGGAAACCCGGTGATGGCCTTCCTCGACCGGACCTGCGCGAGACATACGACTCCTCCGGCAGACCGGCTCTTCATGGCCGGCCTGCCGGAGGAGTACGTTCTCAGGACGTGGAGCAGGTGTAGGCGCCCGGGACGGAGGTGTCGCCGTCGGGGCGGCTGACCTGGAAGCCGAAGCTGGTCGTGGCGCCCGCGGCGAGGGTGCCGTTGTAGCTCGCGTTCTTGGCGGTCACGGTCTGGCCGCTGGTGGTCAGCGTGGCGTTCCACGAGCCGGTGACGGAGTGCCCGCTGGGCAGGGTGAAGGTGACCGTCCAGCCGCTGATGGACGAGGATCCGCCGTTGGTGACGGTGACCGGCTGGACGACGTATCCGTTGTGCCACTGGTTCTGCGCGGTGCCGGTGGCCGAGCACCCTCCGCCGGTACCGCCGGTGGTGGTGAAGGTGACGCTGGAGGAGGCGCTGGAGAGGTTGCCGGCGCCGTCCCTGGCGCGGACGTAGACCTCGTACTGGGTGGAGGCGCTGAGTCCGGTGAGGGTGGCGGAGTTGGTGGTGGTCTGGGTGAGGAGGGTGTCGGTGCTGCCCTGTTCGCGGTAGACGTTGTATCCGGCCAGGCCGGAGCCGCCGGAGTCGGTGGAGGCCGACCAGTTCAGCGTGGCGCCGCTGGAGGAGACGCTCGACGCGGTGGGCGTCCCCGGCGTCGTGGGCGCCGTGGTGTCACTCGTTCCGCCGGTGGTGGTGAAGGTGACGCTGGAGGAGGCGCTGGAGAGGTTGCCGGCGCCGTCCCTGGCGCGGACGTAGACCTCGTACTGGGTGGAGGCGCTGAGTCCGGTGAGGGTGGCGGAGTTGGTGGTGGTCTGGGTGAGGAGGGTGTCGGTGCTGCCCTGTTCGCGGTAGACGTTGTATCCGGCCAGGCCGGAGCCGCCGGAGTCGGTGGAGGCCGACCAGTTCAGCGTGGCGCCGCTGGAGGAGACGCTCGACGCGGTGGGCGTCCCCGGCGTTGTGGGCGCCGTGGTGTCGTTGCTCGTCCCGCCGAAGTACGTCGCCTCGCGGGAGGTCTGCACCACACCGTTGGAGCCGTTGAAGAAGCGCTGGCCCCAGTTCGTCAGGCTGCTCGCGCTGAAGTTGTTCACCATGTCGAGGTACTCGACCCCGCCGCCGTTGCCGCTCCACGACCAGCCGATGTAGCCGATGCCGCGCGACTGCGCCTGCGCCATGATCGTGTCCTCGTCGGGGTTGCCGTCGGAGTGGTCGTACCCGAACTCCCCGATCACCAGCGGCAGGCCGGCGGACTGGAACGCGCTCAGGTAGCTGTTGATCTCCGAGGAGGTGTCGAAGACGCCGTACATGTGGACGGAGAACACCGTGTTGCGCTGCGAGTCGGCGGCGAAGACGGAGGCCGCGTTGTCGCGCATGGTGAAGCTCCAGTCCTGCCCCCAGTTGGGCGCGTCCACCATGAGCAGGTGCTGGAAGCCCAGCCCGCGCATCCGGCTGATCGCGCTCTTGGTCGCGCTCGTCCAGCCGGAGACGGAGTTGTTGCCGTAGGGCTCGTTGCCGATGTTGATGACGATGTAGTCCTCGTGGCCGACGAGCGCGCTCTTGACGCTGCTCCAGTAGTCCACGGCCTGGTCGAGGGAGTAGGCGCCGCTCTGCTCGCCGTATCCGGTGGTGTCGTGGTTCTCCAGGACGCAGACCAGCTTGTTCGTCTTGCAGAGCGAGACGATGTTGGCCACGTCGGAGGTTCCGTTCGCCGTCCACCTGCCGCCGCTCAGGACCACTCGGACCGTGTTGCCCTTCAGGGATTTGATGCCGGCGAAGGAGCTCGTCTGGCTGGTGTACCAGGTGTGCGCGTGGCTGGCGCCTCGCATCACGAACGTGTTCCCGTTGGCTTCGACGATCTTGGTGCCGCTCACCCGGAGCCCGACCGCGGCGTGCGCGGGGGAGGCGGCGACCAACATCGAGACGAGGAGTGACAGAATCGCCACTCCCACGAGCCCGAGTCGCTTGCTCATGGGTTTCCTTTCTCACAGATTAAAATCAAATACAGGTGGCGTACGGTGCCCAGCCTCATGGAGCGCGGCTCGGGGGTTTTCTCTGGACGGTTCTGACGGTGGGAGGAGGCGCGCTGTCAGGCGGTGTCACCGTCGGCCCACCTCGAAAGCAGGCCTTCCGCTTACGTCCAGGAGCAGGGCCGTGGAGGCTGAAGCGGTGCGTCTCACACGCAACCTCCTTCGAAGGGGATCCGGTTGATCTGACAATCGTGGGCATGGCGAAGCCAGGAACGGTGCTGAATTTCATCGAGAATCGATCAGCGGGTGACTCAATCGCCAAGTCGCTTGAGCGGCCTCGCGGTCGACGTGGGCTTCGTCAACGAAGAACAAGGCGCCGGGCCATCGGCTAAGGGCATGCGGGTGAGTGTTGTGCCTGTTCGACGGCGCGCGAATAGAAGCCTTGCGATACCTGAACTTCTCCGATCGGCCGTCGACCATCAATAGGTTGGATGCTGGGCCCCTCCCCTCTCATTGGGATGACGTCTTCGGGCCGAGAATCCTCATGACAGCACTTAAGCGTTTAAGTGTCAACGACGCTTCGTGTACGTTTCGCACGTGTTGCCCGTGGCTCGTTCCGCACCATTTGTCCACGTTCTGGACTAATTGGCGACACGCGTATGTCCGGGGTGAAAGTTTCCTCGTCCTTGCGTGCGTCGGTGGGCTCGAAGGTTAACCACAGGAGACCTCGACCACCGCCTTGAGTATCCCAGCTGGAGATAACTTCCCCCTTTCACCAGCCAGGAGGCGCCGATAACAGGCGCCGTGAACCTGCGATCGGGGTGTGGCACCTCCCGGTGTCACGGCGGGCGATCTAATTCGGCTGGTCGACTACCTTGACTTAAACGGTTAAGTAAACTTGGCTCATCGAAACCACGCGAATGACCTGCGGTTTCAGGGTGCTCGGCTTCGCTCCGGTGCCCAAGAAGGAGACAAGAGCATGACTTTGCGACAACGACGCCTGGCGATCCTCGGGAGTGCGGTAGGGGTCCTCTGCCTGGCGGCGGGCCTCGTCACGGCACCGGCCTCCGCGGCGGCGGGCTGCCAGGTCACCTACTCGGTGACCTCCCAGTGGAACGACGGGTTCGGCGCGAACATCGCGATCACCAATTTGGGCGATCCGCTCACCGGCTGGCAGCTTAAATGGTCATTTCCGGCGGGACAGGCCGTGACGCAGGGCTGGAACGCGACCTTCTCCCAGAGCAGCGGCGCGGTGACCGCCGCGAACGCCCCCTACAACGGCGACCTGGCGACCGGTGCCACCACCACGATCGGCTTCAACGGGAGCTGGAGCGGATCCAACCCCGCGCCCACCTCCTTCACCCTGAACGGGGTCGCGTGCACAGGCTCGGTCACCGGCTCGCCGTCACCGAGCCCGACCTCCACCCCAACCCCCACTCCGACCCCGACGCCCACTCCGACCACCTCACCTCCGCCGCCCGACACCACCGGCCTCGTCGGCTGGGCGACCCAGGGAGGCGGCACGACCGGCGGCGGCAACGCGGCCACCACCACGGTGACGAACTCCTCGGCCCTGACCAGTGCGGCCTCAGGGACGGGCGCGGCCGTGATCCGGGTGTCGGGCACGATCTCCTGCTCGGGCATGCTGAGGATCGGCTCCAACAAGACGATCATCGGTAATTCCGGCGCGGCGATCGTCGGCTGCGGCCTGAACGTCTCCGGCGCCTCCAACGTGATCATCCGGAACCTGACCTTCAGGAACTGGGACGACGACGCGATCAACGTCCAGTACTCGACCCGGGTCTGGATCGACCACAACACGCTGTCCAACGGCTACGACGGCGCCATCGACATCAAGCGCGCCAGCGACTACGTCACCGTGTCGTGGAACCACCTGTATGACCACGACAAGGCCATGCTGCTCGGGCACAGCGACGACAACGGCTCCGAGGACAGTGGTCACCTGCGCGTGACCTACCACCACAACCGGCTCGACGGCATCACCCAGCGCGGCCCCCGGGTGCGCTTCGGCAATCCGGTGCACGTCTACAACAACTACTACCTTGATGTCAGCGGATACGGCGTCGCCTCCACCGAAGGCGCCGGCGTGCTGGTCGAGGGCAACTACTTCGAGAACGTCGACGACCCTTACCACCTGGGCGAGGCCTCGTCCGGTCCCGGCACCCTGGTGGCCCGCAACAACTACCTGACCGGCTCCGGCAGCGGGCAGCAGGGCGGTTCGGTGGCCTCCATCCCGTATTCCTACAGCCTTGACGGAGCGTCCTCCGTCAAGTCCATCGTCATCTCCGGCGCGGGAGCGGGAAAGATCAGTCTCTGAACGGCCATGGAGCCGATTCTCAGGGTCGTCATGCCCGCCCCGACCGGTTTCCTTACTCCAAGAGGTTGAATCGAAGAAGTGCCTGCCCGAGGACGAAAAAAGAAGAAACTGAACATCGCTCAATGTCTTGACGCCCTCAATGGCACTCCTTAGCCTTCTCCCACCGATATCGGGAGAGGGCCGGTCGCCGACGAATACCAATATGGCACTCGACCGAATATTTTAGTCGAGTGCCATATTGGCGTGCGCCTCGACGGCGATGTGGTGGCGCAAAGGAGTGGGTTTGAACAGGCCATTCGGCTGCGGTGGACGTCGCCGGCATGGCGGTCGGCTCACCAAGCCCATCACCCCGGTGAACCGCACGCCGGTGACCCCCGGGAAATACGAGAAGTACGCGCCGGGTTTTGTGTGGCGCCCATGCGAGGCGAACTGTGATGACCGGTGGTGGTCGGAGGTGAATGACCTGAAGGTCCGCTTCTCGGGTCTCCGGTCGGGGCGGTGGCCCATGACGGTCAGTCAGAAGAACGTGCTGGAGTGGATCAGCCCGGACCTGCCGGGCCCGGCCGACATCCTGTCGACGATGGTGCGCGTGCCCCGGGGAAGCACCATGGACGCGGTCGGTACGGCCCTGGGCGCGCTGATCGGCCGCCAGGAGGCGCTGCGGACCCTTGTGCGGGACGGCGAGCAGTTCGTGCACGCGTCGGGAACGCTCGTCGCCGAGGTGGTCGAGGCCGAGTCCGCGGGCGCCGGCCAGGGCTGGTTCCCGCCCGGCCGGGCCTTCGATCCCGCCGCCGACCTCCCGATCAGGGCGAGGGTGATGACCCGGTCGGGGTCTCCATGCTTAGTCGTCCTGCACGTGTCGCACGTGGCGGCCGACTTGTCGGCGATGACGATCCTGCGCGCCGAACTCGCCGCCCTGCTGGCGGGCCGGCCGCTTCCCGTCGCCGCGTACCATCCCGCCGACCAGGCCACCTACGAACGTACCCCGGCCGGGCGGCGCCGGCTGGAGGGCTCGGTCAGGTACTGGGCCCGCCAGGTGGCCGAGAAGCCGCTGTGCGCGCTCGGCCTGCCCACCCGGTTTCCCGGCGCCCGCGGCCATCATCACGTCCTGCTGGGCTCCCGGCCCGCCGCGGAGGCACTGGCCCACATCGTGGCGAACACGGGCGCGCGGCCGGCGGCGGTCGTGATGGCCGCGTTCGCGGCGCTTTTGACGAACTGGACCGGAGACCCGGAGTGCCAGCTGCACTGCCTGTGCAACAACCGCTTCTCCCCGGAGCTGCGCGACTACGTCGGCACGGTGGCGCAGGAGACGATCATCCCGTTCACCGCGTCGTCCTCGTTCCTGCGGTCGGTCTCCCAGACGAACGCCGCGGCCCTGGCGGCCTACAGGTACGGCCGCTATGACTCGGTACGGCTGTTCGAGGCGAAGGATTCGGTGGAGCGGGCCCGCGGCATGCGCTGTCACCGGGACGTGGTCGTCAACAACACGACCGGCCACGCGCGGGTGATCCTGCCGAGGGCCGGTGTGGAACCCGGCGCGGGCGACCGCGCATTCGACGCTCCCGCGGAGCTCGACATCTACCGGCTGGACGGCACGCTCGGCTGCGGGCTCGGCCTCGACGCCCGCCTGGCCACCGCCGACGAGACCGCCGCCCTCCTCGGCGGGGTCGAGCGGCTCATCGTCGCAGCAGCAGCAGCAGCGGCAGCCGACGGCGGTGACGGCGACGTCGATCCGGCTGGCTTCGGCATCCCCCCGGCGCAGCGAGGGCCGGGCTGGGTGCGTATCCGCTCGTGCTGGGTCGATCTCGCCGGTGTCCAGGCCGCGGCGGACCTCGCCCTCGGCCCCGGCGCCGCGCGGATCGAGGTCGCCGGCGACGAGCTCGTCGCCCGGGTCGGGCACGACACCGACGTCTCCGCGGCCGCCGGGGCGGTGGTCGACACGGTCCTGCGCGAAGGACGCCACGGCGTGGTCGCACCCAGCCATTACGTGCGCGCCGCCGACTGGGAACGATCGGCACGCTGACCTGAGCCTCCCGGTTGGGAGCTCTTCGAGAGCGGGGCACGCTGTGTGGTGGCTGTCACGGGCAGGTGGCCGAGCGTTCACCGAGGGGGCGAACCCGGTGCTTTCCGTCCTCGGGCACGATACGCATGCCCGGCTTTCACCCGCCGAAGCGCATCCGCTCACTAAACGGTGTCAACCCTAGCAAAACCGAGTAAGTTGGCGTTAGCTTGGGACTCGCGTCACCTCGGTGTAACGAGCGTGAAACGCGGATAGCTGATCTACCTGCATGTTTTGGGTAGTTCCGTGGCGAAGTGTGTCGATTCGTTGCGATGAGTGATAAAAACTATGACGGTGAGTAATGGCAGAAGATCGATAGGTGACAGCTCTCCGCTTCCATGGAGATCGTTACTGAACCGAGAAAGTACGCCGAACCGGAGGTGCACGTGAAGCGACCCACGATCTCCGACATCGCCACAGAGGCGGGTGTCTCCAAGGGGGCCGTCTCGTACGCGCTGAACGGCCGGTCGGGCGTGTCCGAGGAGACTCGGCAGCGGATACTCGCGATCGCGGAACAGCTGGGATACCAGGCCAGTGTGGCCGCCAGGGCGTTGGCCGGAGCGCGCGCGAGGGTCATCGGCATGGCGTTGCCGCGTCCGCCCACCACGTTGGGCATCGAACCGTTCTATATGGAGCTGATCAGCGGACTGGAAGCCGAACTCTCCTTGCACGGATACGGCCTGCTTCTTCAGATGGTGGCAGACGAGTCCGAGGAGATCACCTGCTACCGGAGCTGGTGGCGAGAGAGTCGCGTAGGCGGCGTTCTGGTGTGTGACCTGCGAGTACGCGACCGCCGGGTCAAGGCCCTGAGTGAAGTGGGACTTCCCGCCGTCGCGATCGGACCGCCAAGTGCGGCGGGATCGCTCGCGAGCATATGGTCCGACGACGGTGTCTCCATGGTCGAAGCCGTGGAATACCTGGCCGCGTTAGGGCACCGGCGGATAGCCCGCATCGGGGGGATACCTCAGCTCGCGCACACTGCTATTCGAAGCGACACGTTTCTGGCGGTCGGCCGCCGTCTGGGCCTGACCGCCACCATCGCTTCCACGGACTACTCGGCCGAGGACGGAGCGCGGGCGACGATCCGTCTCATGGGACTGGCCGCACCGCCCACCGCACTGATCTACGACAACGACATCATGGCGATCGCCGGTCTTACGGCCATTCAGGAGGCCGGCCTGTCGGTTCCCGGCGATGTGTCGATCGTCGCGTGGGACGACTCGCCCATCTGCCCGCTGCTCGACCCGCCGCTGACCGCACTGACCCGCGACATCGGCGCGTACGGCATGCACGCGGCCCGGCTGCTGCTGACCGCGGTACGGGGCGCCGGAGTCCAGGACGTGCACGATGAGCCCGCGCTCCTGACGCCGCGCGGCAGTACCGCGCCACCGCGGGTGAGCGGCGAAACAACCGTGTAACGGTTCGACATCGTCCGCCCCTCGGACTTTACTTACCGTATTTTAGTGAGCACCATTTCGCTCACTTGGGCTAAAGCGCTTTATAAACGGCGCCAGTCGGCACACCCGAGTGCCCGTTGATCCCCCAAGGACGGAGTCATGGATATGCGCAGTAAGGTCTTGAGCGGCGTTGCGCTGGCCTCGATGCTGCTCGCCGCGGCCTGCGGCGGCGGCACGCCCGCGCCATCAGGTGCTTCAGCACCCCCCGCGTCCGCGGCGTCGGCCGACCCCGCCAAGGTCACCGGCGCCGTCACGGTCCTCACGAACCGGACGGACCTCGTGACCGACGGCACGATGAAGAAGTACGCCGCCGAATTCAATAAGACGTACCCCGATGTAACGGTGAAGTTCGAAGGCGTCACCGACTACGAAGGCGAAGTCAAGATCCGCATGAACACCGAGAACTACGGTGACGTGCTCTTGATTCCCAATACGATCGGTAAGGACGATTACCCCAAGTTCTTCGAACCGCTCGGAAGCGTGACCGATCTGGAAGACAAGTACGTCTACACCAGCAAGAGCCACGTCGGGGGTAACGTCTACGGCATCCCCGCCTTCTCGTCCGTCAACGGCTTCGTCTACAACAAGGACGTCTGGAAGAAGGCCGGGATCACCGACTGGCCCACCACGCCGGATGAGTTCCTCGCCGATCTGCAGGCGGTCAAGGACAAGGGCGGCGCCATCCCCTACTACACCAACTACAAGGACGGATGGCCGCTGACGGCGTGGACCAGCGTTCTCGGTTCACCCTCATGCGACGCCAAGGCGACCGACAAGCTCGCCACCTCGCTGGAGCCGTGGAAGGCGGGCGGTGACCTCAACATCGCTGACACGCTGCTCTACAACATCGTGAATCGGAAACTGTCGGAGCCCGACCCCACGACCACCAACTGGGAGGACTCCAAGAGCCAGCTCGCCACCGGCAAGATCGCGAGTATGTGGCTGGGCTCGTGGGCCATCGTGCAGATGCAGAAAGCCGCCAAGGACGCGGGCCTCGACTCCTCGGTGATCGGGTACATGCCCTTCCCGGCTCAGAGCGGCGGCAAGTTCTGCACCATGGTGACGCCCGACTACCTCTACGCCGTCAACGTCCACTCCCAGAACAAGCCCGCCGCGCGGGCCTGGCTCGAGTGGATGGTGCAGAAGTCCGGTTTCTCCGAGACCAACCAGGCGATATCCAGTGTCGCCGGAGCTCCGCTCCCCAGCGCGCTGCAGCCTTACAAGGACGCCGGTGTCGAGTTCGTCGAGCTCTCGCAGGCCGAGACCGGCAAGTTCAACAAGATCGACAACGAGTCGGAGGTCGGCCTGAACAAGCAGGACTACCGGCAGAAACTGATCGACATCGCGCGCGGCGCCGGATCCGGTGACCTGAACGGGCTGTTCTCCGAGCTGACGACCAAGTGGGCCGACACCGTCAAGCTGAGTGGCTGAGCGGCTCCTCTCCCGTCATTTCGCATCGAACCAACAGCGCCATCATCTCGGACGGGCGTACTCGCCCTACGCCCGTCCGAGATGCGCACCCAAAGGACACTCGATGGCCATCACCTCGTCGACCGCCCGGACCGGGAAGTCGTTCGAGCCACAATACGCGGCTCCGCCTCGGCGAAAGTGGCGGCGTCTCACCCCGTGGCTCTACCTGCTCGTTCCGCTGGCCTTCCTCGTGACCTTCACCTACGTGCCGGTCGCGAACATGATCTCCTACAGTTTCACCGACTGGGACGGATTCAGTCCTGACCAGCAGTACGTGGGGCTGGACAACTACGCCCAGTTGTTCACCAGGCCCGAGCTGTTCCAGGTCTTCTACGTCAGCCTCTTCTACCTTGTGGCCTCGCTGCTGCAGATCGCCCTGGCGCTCTACTTCGCCACGGTGCTGAGTTTCAACATGCGCTTCCGGAACTTCTTCAAGGGAGTGCTGTTCTTCCCCTACCTGCTCAACGGCGTCGCGGTGGCGTTCGTCTTCCTGTACCTCCTGCAGCCCGGCGGAACGCTTGACAGCGTGCTGGCGCTGTTCGGCATCGACAACAAGCTCCTCTGGCTCGGCGACCCGGACATGGTCAACATCTCCCTGTCGGGGGTGTCGGTATGGCGCTTCCTCGGACTGAACTTCGTTCTGTTCCTGGGGGCGATCCAGTCCGTGCCCACCGAGATCCACGAGGCTGCCGAACTGGACGGGGCCACGCGTCCGCAAGTCTTCTGGCACATCATCCTGCCCTCCATCCGCCCCATCATCAGCTTGAGTGTGATCTTGGGAATCACCGGCTCGCTGTCGGTGTTCGAGATCCCCTGGATCATGACGGGGGGCTCGGGGGAGAGCAAGACATTCGTGATCCAGACGATCAAGCTGGCGTTCCAGTTCAACAAGGTGGGCCTGGCGTCGGCGGCGGCGGTCGTGCTGCTCGTCGCGATCCTGCTGGTCACCTGGATTCAGCGCAGGCTGGTTCCCGACGAGGCGCCGGCTGATGCCCGGTGAAAGGACGTTCTGAGATGGCCGTGCCGGCGGTCCGCGCGAACCTGTGGTACCGAACCCCGGCGGCTCGCATGATCGCGACCGCGCTCAAATACCTTTCGCTGGTCGGGGCCTCGGTGGCGGTGGTGCTGCCGCTCCTGACCATGCTCACCACCTCGTTGAAGACGCGGCGGGAGGTGGCGGAGGGGGGAATCCTGTCACTGCCGGGAAACTGGCTCAACTTCGACAACTACGTGACCGCGTTCAACAACGGGAACATGTTGCTGGCCTTCGGCAACACCGCTTTCCTCCTGGCTTTTTCGATCGTCGGAGCCATTCTCATCGGGACGATGGCCGCGTACGCGATCGACCGGTTCGCCTTCCGGCTGCGCGGGCTGGTCATCGCCCTGTTCCTGATCGCGACGCTGGTGCCCGGTGTGACGACTCAGGTCGCCACCTTCAAGGTGATCAACGCGTTCGGGCTGTTCGACACCCGGTGGGGGCCGATCCTGCTGTACATGGGGACGGACATCGTCTCGATCTACATCTTCCTGCAGTTCATCAGGAACATCCCGGTCTCGCTCGACGAGGCGGCCAAGATAGACGGGGCCTCGTCGTTCCGGATCTACCGCACCGTGATCCTGCCGCTGCTCAAGCCGGCGATCGCGACCGTGGTGATCATCAAAGGGATCATGATCTACAACGAGTTCTACATCCCCTTCCTCTACATGCCGTCGGAGGAACTGGGGGTGATCTCGACATCCCTGTTCCGGTTCAAGGGCCCCTTCGGCGCGCAATGGGAGGTCATCTCGGCGGGCGCGGTCCTCGTCATCCTGCCAACACTGATCATCTTCTTGGTCCTGCAACGCTTCATCTACAACGGCTTCACCTCCGGAGCGGTCAAATGACCTAGAACCGGACGCGTGCCGGGCGGCGTTGGCAGGCCCGGGTAATCTCCTCACCAAGCAGTTGTGGCGTACGCGACGATCACGTCGTGGATCGCCGGCATCGGACGAAGGAATCTGGCGCGTGAAGCGACCGACGATCAGCGACATTGCCAAACGCGCGGGTGTTTCGATCGGAGCCGTTTCCTTCGCCCTGAACGGACGCCCCGGCGTGTCATCGGAGACCCGCAGGCGGATCATCGCCATCGCCGACGAGATGGGCTGGCGCCCGAACGCCGCGGCGCGCGGACTGTCGGAGGCGAGGGCGCACACCGTCGGGCTGGTTCTCGCGCGCCCCGCCGACACCTTGGGCATCGAACCGTTCTTCATGAAATTCATCTCCGGCCTGGAGAGTCAGTTGACGCTCTCCAAGACGGCGTTGCTACTCCAGGTCGTCCCCGACCACGCCAGGGCGATCGAAGCCGTGGAGGTCTGGTGGGCCGAGCGGCGCGTCGACGGCCTCATCGTCATGGACCTGTGGTCGGAGGACCGCAGGGTGGCCACGCTGGAGACCATGAAGATCCCAGCGGTACTGGTGGGGCGGCCGCGACCGGATTCGTCCATGCCCGCCGTCTGGAGCGATGACGCCGCCGCCGTAGCCGAGACCGTCGACTACCTGGTCAGTCTGGGCCATACGCGAATCGCGCGCGTCGCCGGGCTGCCCGCCCTGGAGCACACGCGGGTGCGTGGCGAGGCGTTCCGGGCGGCGCTGGCACGTCACGGACTCGAGCCGTCCGCCATCATCGACACCGATTACACATGGAAGGCCGGTGCCGAGGCGACCACGTCCCTCCTGACGAACGGGCGGCGGTGGCCCACGGCCGTCACCTTCGACAACGATGTGATGGCCACCGCCGGGCTGAGCGTGGCGCGCAAGCTCGGTGTGAGCGTGCCGGCGGAGCTGTCGATCGTCGCGGGAGACGACTCGCAACTTTGCGAGATGGTCTATCCGCCGCTGACGGCCCTGTCGCGAGACGTCCAGGCGTACGGCATGAACACCGCCCGCACGCTCCTGGCTCTGCTCGACGGCAGGCAACCGCAGTCCTACCAGGACGCGACGGCCCGGCTACGGATTCGCGGCAGCTCGGCACCCGTCTTCGCGGGGCAGGGCGAAGAACATCCAGTGGCGTGATGATCCGGATCCGATCATCCGGTCTAGCATGGTGATTCCGAGCCGGGATCGATGTCCGCTGGAGGGCCGATGGGGGACCAGGTGACGATGAGCGACATCGCTCGTCGCGCCGGCGTCTCCCGTGCGACGGTGTCCTACGCGCTCAACGGCCGGCCGGGCGTGTCCGAGGAGGTCAGGGAGCGCATCCTGCGCATCGCCACCGAGGTCGATTTCCGGTCCAGCGTCCCGGCCAGAGCCCTGCGCGGAGCCGGTACGCACGCGATCGGCATGACGCTGCGACGGCGCGGAGCCAGGGGCGTCATCGAAGCGGTTCGACGACGCCTGATCAGTGGAATCCAGGGCGAGCTCGCCACTCACGGCTTCGGACTGGTGCTCCAGTTCGTCGACGAAGGCGCACAGGAGATGGAGGTCTACCGCCTGTGGCGCGCCGAGGGGCGCGTGGACGGTGTGATCGTGTGCGATCCGCAGATCGGCGACCCGCGGCCGGACGCGCTCACCGAGATGGAGATGCCGGCCGTGGTGCTCGGGCAACCCGAACACCACGAAGGGCCCCCTCACGTGTGGACCGACCCTGTGCGAGCGAGCGAGGCGGTGATCTCGCATCTCGCGGCGCTCGGGCATCGGCACATCGCCCGGATCGGCGGTCCTGAGACGCGCTCGGACCCCTTCTACGCCATCGAGGCCTTCTCCGCCGCGTGCGACCGCAACGGAATCACGGCATCGATCGTCATGGCCGCGCGGACGGCCCGTGAGGGGGCCCACCCCACCCGCCGCCTGCTCATCACGCGCCCGCGGCCCACGGCCATCGTGTACGACAACGACATCATGGCGGTCGCCGGGCTTGGCGTGGCCAAGGAACTCGGCCTGCGGGTTCCGGCCGATCTGTCGATCCTCGCCTGGGACGACTCGGTTCTCTGCGGGCTCGTCCGGCCGGCCATCACCGCGCTGAGCCGGGATGCCGTTCTCGATGGAGGACGCGCGGTGCAACTCCTTTTGCGCGCCATAGCGGGCGAACGGCCCGCGCATGTCGAGGTGCCGGTACCGCGGCTGGTGGTCCGAGACAGTACGGGCCATCTGGACGAGGTTTCCTGAGCCGTCTCGCGACACCTGGACGACCACCTGACATGGTGGGGAACAGCTCATTGACACCACCATGATTCAAGCCGTACTTTCAAGATGCTTACTCGGTTAAGCGCTGGAGTGTGGAAGGGATCGGGCGAGAGCGGGCGCTCTTCGTGGAAGTCCCCCTACGTGCCTGGGCGAGAGCACGTGAACGCACTCATATGGCCAGTTCGGCCGGGACGGATTCCGTCCACGGCATCCCTTGTCGTGCGCGACACGCATGACCGCCAACGGCGGTACCGGTTCAGTCCACCCTGTCCCGGGGGCGAATCTCGGTGCCCCGGACGGCGCGACCTAATCTTTGAGGAGTCTTCGTGACCACCACCCATCTGCTGAACACTGGCTGGACGCTCACAGCGGTGTCGGACGAGGTCGCCATCGCCGACGTGCCGGCGGTCGTGCCCGGGTGCGTTCATACCGATCTCTTGGCCGCCGGCCTCATCCCCGACCCCTACCTGGACGACAACGAGGTCAGGCTCGCCTGGATCGGTCGCACCACCTGGGCCTACGAGACGATCTTTCAGTGGTCGGCTGACGAGCACGCCAACACCGACCTTGTCTGCGAGGGTCTCGACACGGTGGCCACGCTGCTCCTCAACGGGGTGGAGGTCGCGCGAACCGCCAACCAGCACCGCTCGTACCGGTTCCCGGTGCGTCACCTCCTCGAAGAGGGGGACAACCGCCTCACTGTGATCTTCGATTCCGCCTACGAGTACGCCGAGCGTCTCAGGGAGGCGCTGGGCGACCGGCCGGGAGCGTACAAGGAGCCGTATCAGTTCATCCGCAAGATGGCGAGCAACTTCGGGTGGGACTGGGGCCCGACACTGGTCACCGCGGGAATCTGGAAGCCCATCGCCCTGGAGAGCTGGACGGGGGCGCGCCTCGCGCAGGTGCGGCCGTTGATCACCACGCGGCCGGCCCTGGGCGGCGTGGACGGGCGGGTCGAGGTGCACGTCACGATCGACGGTTGCGTCGACGAGCCGACGACCGTCACCGCCGAGATCGACGGCGTGTCCGCTCACATCGTCCTGGCCGCCGGAGAGCAGGAGGGAGTGCTGTCGCTCGACGTGCCCTCACCCGCCCTGTGGTGGCCTCGTGGCCACGGCCCCCAGGCCCGCTACACGCTGGAGGTGCGGCTGGGCGACCAGGTCTGGACCCGCATGGTCGGCTTCCGGTCCGTCGAGCTGGACGGCGACGCCTTCACCATCGCGGTGAATCAGGCGCCGGTCTTCGTCCGGGGCGTCAACTGGATTCCGGCCGACTGTTTTCCCACGCGGGTGACCCGCGAGCTCCTGGCCGATCGGTTCGGGCAGGCGATCGACGCGAACGTCAACTTGCTGCGCGTGTGGGGGGGAGGCCTCTACGAGAGCGAGGACTTCTACGACTTGGCCGACGAACTGGGCCTGATGGTCTGGCAGGACTTCCCGTTCGCCTGCGCCGCATACCCGGAGGAGGAGCCCATCAGGAGCGAGGTGGAGGCCGAGGCCCGGCAGAACATCGTCCGCCTGAGCCCGCACCCCAGCCTCGTGCTCTGGTGCGGCAACAACGAGAACATCGAGGGCCACGCCGACTGGGGATGGCAGGACGCCCTGGCCGGCCGGTCCTGGGGCGGCGGCTTCTACTTCGACCTGCTCCCGGGTCTCGTCGCCGAACTCGATCCGTCACGTCCGTACTGGCCGGGGTCGCCGTACTCGGGAGCACCGGACCTGCCGCCCAACGACCCGGCCAGGGGCACCATCCACATCTGGGACGTGTGGAACCGCGAGGACTACCTTCACTACGGCACGTTCCGGCCGCGCTTCGTCGCCGAGTTCGGCTTTCAGGGGCCGCCCTCCTACGCCGTCATGCGCCAGGCGATCAGCGGCGAACTCAGCGCGGACGCGTCACTCGTCCTTCACCACCAGAAGGCCGAGGACGGCAACGCCAAGCTGCTGCGAGGCCTGCGCCCGCACCTGCCCGAACCTCGGACGTTCGACGACTGGCACTATCTGACGCAGCTCAACCAGGCGCGCGCCATCACCTACGGCATCGAACACTTCCGAGCGCAGATGCCCGACTGCATGGGCACGATCCTGTGGCAGCTCAACGACTGCTGGCCGGTGACGTCGTGGGCGGTCATCGACAGCGCAGGGCACCGCAAGCCCCTGTGGCATGCCCTGCGGCGGATATACGCCGACCGCCTGCTGACCGTTCGCGACGGTGTCGTGACAGTGATCAACGACAGCCCCGATCCATGGCAGGGCGAGATCACCGCGATCCGCTCCAGGCTGGACGGCGACCTCCTCGCCAAGGAGATCCTGACGCTTTCCGCGGACGCCAGAAGTGTTCAGCGCATCCCCCTTCCCGAAACGGTCTCCGTACCGGACGATCCGGCGACAGAACTGATCACCGCCTCCGTCAGGGAACACCGTGCCTTCGGCTTCTTCGCCGAGGACATCGGGATCGACTGGCCGGCCGCGCGGTACGACACCCGCGTGGACCGGGTCGCCGACGGCTACAGAATTTCCGTGAGCGCCCACACCATCCTCCGCGACCTGGCGATCTTCCCCGACCGCCTCGACCCGCACGCGACGGTGGACGACATGCTGCTGACCCTGCTCCCCGGTGAGGTCGCGCAGATCACCGTCAACACCGACCGAGACCTGGACGTCGCGGCACTGGTCCGCTCGCCCGTGCTGCGCGTCCTGAACGAGGGCCTTCGATGAGCGTGCTGGCCATCGACATCGGTGGCACGAAGTTCGCCGCGGCCGCGGTGGACCCGGCCGGCAGGATCCTCGTGCGCTACGAAGTGCCGCTGGCGGTGGCCGGATCGCCTGACCACGCCCTCCGCGCGGTCATCGACGCGGTCCTCGCCCATGTCCCGGCGAGCGAACTGCACGGCATCGGCATCGGGAGCGCGGGCCCCATCGACATCGACAGCGGAACGGTCAGCCCGGTCAACATCCCCGGATGGCGTGATCACCCCGTGGTCGACGCCGTGACCGCCGTACTGCCCGATCGGCCGGTGCGCCTGGCCGGAGACGCCCAGTGCATGGCCTTGGGAGAGTGGTGGCGCGGAGCCGGCCTGGGCCGACGCTCGGAGACCCTGCTCGGCGTCGTGGTGTCGACCGGCATCGGCGGTGGCTGGGTGTTGAACGGCGTCCCCTACCTCGGGTCCACCGGAAACGCCGGTCACATCGGTCACATCGTCGTCGATCCAGACGGTAATCAATGTCCTTGCGGTTCGTTCGGCTGCGTCGAGACGATCGCGAGCGGCCCGAGCATGACGGCGTGGGCGCGGCGCCGGGGCTGGGACGGGCATGACGCGCATGCCCTTGCCCTGGCCGCGGCGAACGAGCATCCCATCGCGGAGGCCGCCTTCCACCGGGCGGCAGACGCGCTCGCCACCGCGCTCCTCACCTCGGCGGTTCTCATGGACCTTGACCGCGTCGTCATCGGCGGCGGCGTCGCCGCCGCCGGATCGGTTCTGTTCGGCCCTCTCGGCCAGGCGGTCACGGATCGCTCCTGCCTTCCCTACACCCGCCGGCTGCGCATCGGTCCCACCACCTTGGGGCGCGACGCAGGCCTCCTGGGAGCCGCGGCCCTGGTCCTGGCCCCCTCCAGCCCAGCCCCGGTCACCCACCCCCCAACCCCCCAAGGAGCACCCTTATGAGATGGACCCGGTGGCTCGTCGCCGCGATGGTCGTCGCTTCCGGCTTGACGGTGACGGCGCCCACCCCGGCCGCCGCATCCCCGTCGGACTTCGTCGCTCGCCACGGATCGCAGTTCACGCTCAAGGGTGAACCTTTCCGCTATGCGGGCACCAACAACTACTACCTGATGTACCGCTCACCGGCGGAAGTCGACGACGTCTTCGCCAGGGCGAAGGCGGCCAAGCTCTCGGTGATCCGCACCTGGGGTTCGCTCGACATCGGCAACCAGGATGGAAGCGACTCGATCCACCACAAGGAGGACGGCGTCTACTTCCAATACTGGGACGGCGCCAAGCCCGCCTACAACGATGGCGCCGACGGCCTGGAGCACCTGGACTACGTCCTATGGAAAGCGCGCCAGTCGGGAATCAAGCTGATCATCCCCTTCGTCAACAACTGGAGCGCGTTCGGCGGCATCGACCAGTACGTTCGCTGGGCCAAGGGCACCTACCACGACGACTTCTACACCAATCCCACCATCAAGAAGTGGTACGCCGACTGGATCAGCCACCTGCTGAACCGCGTCAACACCATCACCGGGATCAAGTACAAGGACGATCCCACCGTCATGGCCTGGGAACTCGCCAACGAGCCGCGCTGCAAAGGTTCGGGCAACTACCCCACGTCCCCCGCCTGCTCCACCACCACGCTCAACACATGGGTGGCGCAGATGTCCAAGCACGTGAAATCGATCGATCGGCGCCACCTGGTGAGCGTCGGCGACGAGGGCTTCTACTGCAGCGCCTCGGGAACCGACTTCACGGACGACTGCTCCGAAGGCGTGGACACCCTCGCCTTCGCCTCGCTTCCCAGTATCGACTTCATGTCGCTTCACCTGTACCCCGACCACTGGACCAAGGACGCGGCCTGGGGCACCAAGTGGATCACGCGGCACACAACGGATGCGCGCAGGCTGGGCAAACCCGTCGTCCTCGGCGAGTTCGGCCTCCTCGACAAGGCCACCCGCAACCCGGCGTACCGCGCCTGGCTGGATGCCTTCATCCTCGGCGGTGGTGATGGCTTCAACTACTGGATGATCGCCGGAACGCAGGATGACGGCACTCTGTACCCGGACTACGACGGTTTCACCGTCTACTGCCCCAGCCCGGTGTGCCAGACCATCACCAACGCCGGTGCCATGATGGGCGGCAAGCCGCCGATCTTCCAGCCGGTGGCGGACAACGACACCGGCGTCACCACCTTCGACACGCCGGTCACCGTCGGCGTCACGGCGAACGACATCGCCTACCTGGCCAAGATCCGCGACGACAGCATCGATCTCGATCCGGGCCGGCCGGGGCGGCAGAGTTCGCGAGTCACCCCATCGGGCACCTTCTCGGCGGCACCAGGAAAGATCACTTTCACCCCGGCCGCCGGTTTCAGTGGAAAGGCCGACGCGAACTACACGGTCCGTGACACGCTGCTGCGCCTTTCCAACACGGCCATCGTGTCGATCGTCGTGAAACCCGACCCCGGCGCCGCCGTGGTCATCGCCTCGTTCGAGGACGGTGTCCAGGGGTGGGCGTCCGCGAACTGGCAGACCGACGCCGGAACGGTCGCGGCGTCGGACCAGCACGCGACCGACGGCACGGGCAGCCTGCGCATCGACGCCACCGGAGGTGGCTGGTTCGGCGTCACGCTGCCCGAACCGCTGGACCTGTCGGCCAAGGGCAGTGTGAAGTTCGACCTGCGCAGCACGACGACGGGGACCTCGACCAGCGTCGCCTTCCAGACCGGGCCGGACTTCACCTGGTGCCAGTCGACGTGGGGTTACCAGAATCCGGACACCGCCGGCACGGTGGAGGCCGACCTGCTTTCCGGGTTGTCGTGCTCCGCCCAGGATCTGGCCGATATCCGCGGCATCTACCTCTGGGCCGGTTCGGGCACGTTCTACATCGACAACGTACGCGCTGAATGACAACCCCTCGTGCGGACGCCTGAAGCCGGCGTCCGCACGAGGCCTCAAACGACCGGTGACGACGGCACCGGCTTTTGGGGGACCAGAACCGCACCATCGACGAGACGTCTCGACCTCCGAAAGTGCGCCCGCACCGGCGGCGTCTCGTACCCACTCCGTCCACATCACATTCGGTGGCGGATGTGCCACCAGAGATGTTCTCGCATCTCCCGTGGGCCTGCCCAAGCCGCGCTCGGCAGGCACACCTGGGGTGCTTGGCATCGGAGCTCTACGCCACTCACTCGGCCTCCCCTCACGAACACAGGGACATAAGACGATCATGAACGACTCCCGTACCCCCGCCGCCCGCGCGACGGTCGGCACGATCGGCCGTCTGCGTAACCCCGTGAAGAACTACGACTGGGGCTCGCACACGGCCATCGCCACGCTGACCGGACGCCACTCCTCCGCGAAGCTGCCCGAGGCGGAGATGTGGTTCGGCACCCACCCGTCGGGGTCCTCGTCGGTGCTGCGGGGCGGGACCTGGCACTCCCTCGCCGAAACGGTCGCCGCCGACCCGGTGGCCGAGCTGGGCCCGGAGACCGTCGAGCGATTCGGCTCGCGGCTGCCGTACCTGCTGAAGCTGATCGCGGTGGACCTGCCGCTCTCGCTGCAGGTGCACCCCTCGCGCGAGCAGGCCGAAGAGGGCTTCGTCCGGGGCACCTACGTCGATCCGTTCCCCAAGCCCGAGCTGATCTGCGCGCTGACCCCCTTCACCGCGCTGGCCGGGTTCCGGCCGGCCGAGGAGGCCGCCGCGCTCATCGACGGGCTGGGCCTGCCGGCGCTGGAGCCGATCGTCGCCCCGCTGGCGGCCGGTGACCCCTCCGCCGCGCTGCGCGCACTGGTGGAGTGGCCCAAGGAGGGCAGGGCCGAGCTGCTGGACGCGATCGCGCGGGCCGCCTCGGCCGCCGGCGGCCCAGACAACGAGCTGGTCGTCCGCCTGGCGGAGATCCACCCCGAAGACCCCGCGTGCCTGGCCCCGCTGTTCCTGCGGCGCCACGAGCTGCGGCCCGGCGAGGCGCTCTTCCTGGGCGCCGGGGTCCTGCACTGCTACCTGAGCGGGTTCGGCGTGGAGATCATGGGCGGCTCCGACAACGTGCTGCGCGCCGGGCTGACCGGCAAGCCGATGGACGTGGAGGAACTGCTGCGGGTCACCGACCCCTCGGTCCCGGCCCTGCGGATCGAGCCGTCCGGCAACCTCTACCGGACCCCGGCACCCGAGTTCCGCCTCGGTACGGCCGTCCTCGGTCCCGGCCTCACCCTCCAGGGCGGGGTGCCGCGCATCCTGCTGTGCACCGAGGGGGAGATCGCGACCGGCGGGCACACCCTGCGCCCCGGCGAGTCCGCCTTCGTCCCCGGCGCCCATGGGCCCGTCGAGGTGCGCGGCTCGGGAACGGTCTTCTGGGCCGAGCCGGGCACCGACTGACAGATGATGTTCATAGTGACGCTGCGGCGGGTCTGCCCCACCGGCTGGCTGACGTCTCGGCTGTCCTGCCGGCGATTTGTCGACACCCACGGTCTGACGCACCACGCGGCGGTATCGATCCCACTCACTCCGCCCGTGTCACACTCGATGACAGATATGCAGCCAGAGATGTTCTCGCACTCCCCGTAAGCCTGCCCAAGTGGCGCTCAGCAGGCGAACCTCACCGAAACACTCCGTACATCGGGACTAGGCTGAGACCGTGGTAGATGGATCTCGGTCGGCTGACGACGAACTGCTTGACTCGGTCGGTGCGGCGTTCGCACGACTTCGACGGCGTACGCATCTGGTGAAGACCAGGGAACAACAGTTCGACCGCAAGGATCTGTCCCGAAACCTGATCATCAACGTCATCGATGAGGCGGCTGGTGAGATGACGGTCGGCGGTATCGCCGAGCAGCTCGGCTTCGACGCGTCGGTCGCCAGCCGGATCGTCTCGGACATGATCTCCAATGGCTACCTGGAGCGGGCGGCTTCCCAGCACGACGGCCGGCGGACCGTCTTGCGCCTCACCGAGGAGGGTGTCGTCCTGCGCGATCGCTATCGCAGCCAGCACCGGCAGGCGTTTGAGCACATCACCAAGGACTGGCCGACCGGGGAAAGGCTGGAGTTCGCCCGCCTGCTGCTCAAGTACGCCGATGCGACCAGTGCCCTGAGCAGGGACGATGCATCGTGATCGTCGGTTTCGCCCCCGTTCTCAGCATGTTCTCAGCTCGAGTATCTATGCTGTAGGTCATACATGTGCAGTACATCATGCATATGGCCGCGCGGGACTCGCCCGCGCGGCTCGCCTTAGGGGGACCTCATGGCTACCGCCATCACGAATGCGCGGATCTTCGACGGTGAACGCGTGCTGGGCACGGGGACCGTGGTCATCGACGGGACGACGATCCTGGCTGTCGACGCCTCACGCGATCACGGCGCCGGTCCGTCGCGGCCGCTTCCGGAGTGTTCCGAGACCGTCGACGCGCGCGGCATGACGCTACTGCCGGGTTTGTTCGACGCGCATGTGCACACCTCCATCGAGTCTCTGGCGCTGGCTCTGACGTTCGGGGTCACGACGGAGCTGGAGATGCAGGGAGGATCGACCGCCGGTCATCGAGCGGACATCACCGACAACGACGCCGTGGCGGACGTCCGTTCGGCGGGGTTCGGCATCACGCCTCCCGGCGGCCATCCCGAGGAGCTCTTCCCCGAGGGTGAGGGCCCCGGCGACGGCCCCCCCGGCGGCGGCCCCCCTGGTGGCGGCCCCCCTGGTGGCGGGGACGACCAGGGGGATATGGCGGACCTCGTCATGCCGTTCTGCACCACGCCTGAGGAGGCGGTCGCCTTCATCCCGAAACTCATCGCGGGCGGCTCCGACTACATCAAATTCATGATCGACGATGGGACGGTCCTGGGGGAACCGGGGCTGCCGATGCTCGATCAGGCGACCCTCAACGCCGGGGTCGCCGAAGCCCACCGTCTCGGCAAGCTGACCGTCGCGCACACCCTGACCGTCGACGCCACTCGGATGGCGATCGAGGCCGGCATCGACGGTCTCGTGCACCTGTTCATGGACAAGCCCCACACTCCCGAGATCATCGACCTGATCGCGAAGTCCGGCGCGTTCGTCGTACCCTGCGTGGTCCTGGACGCCTCCATGATCGGTATCACCGGCAAGGAATTCTCGGCCGATCCCCGGGTGCGCTCCAGGTTGAGCAAGGAATGGCTCGCCACTTTGAACAGCAGCTTCAACCGCTACCCCAAAGGCAAACTCTCTGACGTCCTGGCCTCGGTCAAAGCCCTGCGGGACGCCGGAGTGGACATCCTCGTCGGCACCGACGCCTCCGTGGCGGTGCCGTACCTTGGCGGGCTCGCTCACGGTGCGAGCGTCCATCACGAACTGCAGATGCTTGTGAAGGCCGGATTGAGTCCCGTCGAGACGCTGTCCGCCGCCACCTCCGTGCCCGCCCGGCGATTCGACCTCCGCGACCGCGGACGCATCGCCGAGGGCCTGCGCGCCGACCTGCTCCTGGTTCAGGGCGACCCCACCACCACCATCTCCGACACCCTGAACATCCAGGCCGTATGGCGCCGCGGCACGCGCGCCAAGCTCTGACCAAGGCCGGTCGAGCAAAAGCGTCCCCACCCGCGGCGCGGCCGTCGAGACCCGGCCGCCCCGCCCGGAGGAGACAGCGATCATTCCCGGAACGCGGATGATCACGCTGAACGAACCGGCCCGCGGGCCGACCCAATTCCCGGCACAAGAACTTCACCGCCATATTCCAGACCGATCCCGGAGGATACTCATGCCCGACCACGACCGACCAGGCTCCGCCCCGGCCGGACCTTCCCCTGAGGCCGGCGCCGGAACACCGGCCGAAGCGACCGCCTCCCCGCGAACGGGCGTTTCACGCCGTGGCGCCTTGACCGCGCTGGGCGTGCTGGGCGCACTGGGCGTCACCGGGTTGACCGGCGGAATCCTCGCCGCTCGCTCCGGCTCCACCGCTCCGGCCGCCGTCGCCTGCGCGCCAACGGGCACCGTCAGCGTTCGCCCCGCCGCCGTGACGCGGAGCATCGCCTTCCCCTGCCACGTGAGGAAACCGACGATGCAGCACATCAACCTCGTGAACGCGAACCCAGCAGGCGATGCTGAAGGCGAACATGGCCGGAATCGCACCCGGCTCACCGCGATGAGCCGCTAGAAACGATTCGCCCGCGCAGCCGGACACGCGAGACACCCTTGCTGCGATATCAGCGAGTGCACCGTGCGTCGCGACGTGGACAGGTTTCGCGAGCTTGGGTATCCGATCCATGCCGTCAAGTCTGACTGAGCACCGCCTTGAGGCCGGCACACCCTGACCCGGGCGATCCTCGGTCTGTGCGAGAGTCTGGGTCTGCCCGCGGTCGCCGAGAAGGTCGAGACCGACGAGCAGCAGGCGTTCCCGCGCGGCATGCGCCGCTCGATAGGCGAGGGCTACCTGTTCAGTCGGCGCTTGTCCGTGCGGAAACTGACGCACTGCGACATGTCGTTCAGTTCTGATGTGTGATCTCCGAGGCGGGTTCCTCCTCCGGACGGTAGCCAAGGCGGCCGCGGGTCGCGACGATCACCACGATCGCCGCCACGGTGCCCGCGAGCAGGGTGACCCGGGACGCCTGCTCGGCGTCGGCGATCGAGGGGAACATGTCCGAGTAGGCGAGCGACATGAAGTTGTTGACGCCGACGTGCAGCAGTATGACGAGCGGCAGGCTCTGGCCGGTCCTGTTGAACACCCAGGTGACGACCACGCTGAAGACGCAGCAGAAGGCGATGAACTCACCGACCCTCATCCACGTGACAGCCGGCCAGCCGCCCCACTCGCTCAGGAAGAGCGGCAGGTGCCACAGGCCCCACAGCGGGCCGAGGATGAAGGTGCCGCCCAGTGGACCGAACCTGCGCTGCATGCGAGGCAGGGCGAAGTCACGCCAGCCGGGCTCTTCCGCCAGACCGGTGGTGACCATCTGGATCAGTAGGCTCGGTAGGTAGGCCACCAGTACGACGACGGGTGGCAGATGGATGTCCCCGCCGGACAGCGCGAGACCGGAGACGATGATGGTGGCGGGAACACCGAGTAGGGTCCCGAGGTACCAGATCCAGCTGACCCGCCACTTCGTCATCCGCCTGGCCCATTGACGGACGCCTTCCCTGCCGTCCGCGACCGCGGTCACGATGAACGCGGCGAGGATGGGGCCGAGGTAGGCCCCGGGGAGAACCCCGAGGAGCTGCGAGGAGAACGTGAAATCCCAGACCCCCAGGCCGGTCGCCGAAAGGATGTAGGGAACCCAGGCGATCCAGCTCATCAGGTTGGCCAGCACGAAGAAACTGATCAGCGGACTACGACGGATGAGGCCTCGAAGCCCGGTCTGGCTCGGATATCGCTCGACATCCGGCCGGCTGTTGACTGCCATTTCACCTTCTCCTCTGGGGAACTCGACTGACAGTGATGAGCACACCAGGCACGGACCCCCCAGTCATTCCCGCGTACACCCGAATGGGAGTACAGCCAGAGAGCTGTTCAGAGTTCGGATCATGTGGTTGAGGTGGGGAGCTTCGACCATATGATCGAGCCTCAGGGGCGGAGTCCGGCCTTGTGGCTTTCCGGGGCTTGGTCATAGCGGGTAGCCAGACCACGCCAGGTCTTAATCTTTTGGAAACAGCGTTCGACGGTGTCGCGCCGCCGGTAGCGCTCCGGATCGAAGACGACGGGCCGCCCGTTGAACCAGCCACAACCGGTCCGCGCGCGTCGGGCTGGGAATGCCGTCGTCGGCCCGCGGCAAGGACTACGGCACTGACGTGGTTGCGGTGCTGTGCAACTACGGTCTCGTCGTACGCGGTCTGCAGCGGCTGCAGACTGAAGCGCTGTCGGACGACGCCGCGGCGCCGCGCTCCGTCGAGCGGAACGGTTTTGTCCGCGCGGGCGTTCTGCGCTCCTCGGCCTGCGTGATGGGCGAACTCCCGGACGAGGTGCCGCTCGGATTCCTCGTCCAGCACCGGAAGCTGGACTCGTGGGCTGGACTGCCGCCCGGTGGTCAAAGGAGAGTCGCGGTGCCCTCCCGTCCGGCTACCGGCCGCCGCACAGGGCGTGGTCGACCAGATCCAGGGTGACGTCCTTCCTCGGATACGGGATGCCCGGATCGGGTTTCAGCGAGTCGGTGTTGATCGACACAACCACGCTGCGGGAACCGTCGTGGTTGACGCCGTTGCGGGTCATGAAGCCGAAGATGTCGCCACCGTGGGACCAGTGACCGCCGCAGGAGTTCGGGATGAGCATGATGCCCAGCCCGTAGCGGGCGCCTGGAAGGAATCCCTGGAAGGCCTTGCTGGTGGGTATGGTCTTCTTCATCTCGGCCAGCTGGGCCGGCTTCAGCACCCGGCCGCTCAGCAGTGCCCGCAGGAACCGGTTCGCGTCGTCCGTGGTGCTGATCATCGCGCCGGCCGCGCCGGCGAGGGATGGATTGAACCTGGTCACGTCGAGGAACTCGCCGTACTTGGGATCCTCCTGTGAGGCGCCTTCTCCCGGGAAGCGTTCGTACCCGACGGCGTGCGGCTGGGGGATGGCCGGGCTGGTCTTCGGTATGGAGGTGCCGCGCAGGCGCAGCGGCCGGATGATGCGGTCGCGCACCTCTTCCTGCCAGGTGTTCCCGGTGACCCGGGAGATGATCATTCCGAGCAGTATGTAGTTGGTGTTCGAGTATTCCCACTGTCCCTTGGACAGGTCCCGCGGCGGGAGGGTCATCGCCAGCCGGACGAGTTGCCTCTCCGTCAGCGTCTTGTACCGGTCCCGCTCGAACACTTCCTGGCTCATGATCATTGGTAGCTTGCCCGTGTAGTCGGGCACCGGGCTGGTGTGTTGCAGCAGTTGCCGCACGGTGACGGTGCGGCCGTCGTTGCCGTTACCGGTCAGCAGTCCGGGAAGCCACCGGTGCACGGTGTCGTCGAGCGACAGCCGGCGTTCGCCGACCAGTTGCAGCACGGTCGCCGAGACGTACGTCTTCGTGAAGCTGCCGACGCGGAACTTCGCGTCCCACGGCACGGGTGTCCGCTTGGCCGTGTCGCCGAGCCCGCTGCGCACCGTGATGTCGCCGCGTGCCCGGTCGAGGCCGACCAGCACGCCCGGCGCGCCGTACTTCAGCAGTCTGTCGGCGTCGTGCTGCAAGGTGGACCGGAGGTCGTGGCGGGGGCTTGCGCCGGCGTCGGCGGTGCCGACCCCGAGCGCCATCCCGCCCGCCAGGACGATGGCGGTGCATGTGGTCGCCCTGATTCGTCGTTTTGTCACGCCGCTGAACCTACGGATCACATCGGCGCGGGTCGTCACCCGACGACGGCAACTTCGGCTACCCCTCCGGGGGTAACCACGAGTACCCCGATCGGCCGGTTACGGGCCGGTGATCGGCGGATATCGTGGGACCGGTGCGGACAATGCTGCGATCCATCCTGGTGGACGTGCTGTTGGCCGTCGCGTTCACCGGGCTGACCATGGTGACACTCAACGAACAGCACGGCGGCCAAATTCCGTGGGCCGAGGGTGTCGTCGCCGTACTCACCGTCGTGCCCATCGCAATGCGGCAGCGGGCACCTGTGCTCACCATGGCGGTGATCGTCGGCGCGCTCACCGCATACGCGTTGCTCGGTTACGGCGACTTCCCCAATGGTGGCGTCGGCATCCTGGTCGGCATGTTCACTGTCGCCATGCTGCGCCCACCCGGCGTCGCGGCCGTGATGTTCCTGGCGACGATCGCCACGACGATGATCGCCTACTTCACCGGTGACGCGCCCGCCGGTGCCGCCGCCTGGTCGCAGGTCGTCCAGGTGGGCCTCATCATGGCGGGCGTCTGGGCACTGGGCGACAGCACGAAGAACTGGGCGCTGCGGGCCGAGCGGCTGGCGGCGCAGGCGGCGCGCGCGGCCGCCGACGAACGTGTGAGCATCGCCCGGGAATTGCACGACATCGTCTCGCACCACATGTCGGTCGTCTCATTGCAGTCGGGACTGGCGGAGTACGTGCTGGACAGCGACCCGGGCACGGCGCGAACGGCGATCGTCACCGCAGGCGAGGCCAGCCGAGAGGCGCTGCTGGACATGCGTCGCCTGCTCGACGTGCTGCGGATCGAACCCGGCGACGAGCTGGACGTGGCGGCCGACACCGAATCCGTCTCAGGTTCCGGGTACCGTCCACAACCGGGGCTCGCCCAACTGGAGGAACTGGTGAACCGTACGCGTAACGCCGGAGTCGAGGTCGATCTGTCGGTGACCGGCCGTCGGCTCCCGCTTCCACCAGGGCTGGATCTGTGCGCCTACCGGGTCGTGCAGGAGTCGTTGACCAACATCCTCAAACATGCCGGCCCGGCCTGCGCACGGGTCGAGGTCGACTACGGTCCGCACACTCTCATGGTCCGGATCAGCGACGACGGGAACGGAGGGAACCGCGTCCACGCATCGCCGGCGTCACACGGCATCCGAGGCATGCGTGAGCGCGCGGAACTCTACGGTGGCATGTTCAGCGCCGGACCCGCGAAGGAGGGCGGCTTCACCGTGACCCTGCGCCTGCCGCTCGACGCGGCGCGATGACCGTCCACGTTCTCGTCGCCGACGACCAGGCCCTGATCCGGGCCGGCCTCGTCGCCCTACTTCGAGCCGCACCCGGAATAGAGGTTGTCGGGGAGGCCGGCGACGGCGCAGAGGCCGTGGCCCTCGCCGCCGAGACCAGGCCGGACCTCGTGCTGATGGACATCCGGATGCCGGTGATGGACGGCATCGCGGCCACCCGCCGCATCCTCGCCGACGATGGCGAACACCACCCTCGCGTCGTCGTCCTCACCACCTTCGATCTCGATGAGTACGTGTACACCGCGCTCGGCGCCGGGGCCTCCGGCTTCCTGCTCAAGGACACGCCGCCACAGCGGATCATCGCGGCCGTGAACACCGTCGCGGCCGGCGACATCCTCATCGCGCCGCGAATCACGCACCGGCTCATCGAGGCGTACGCCAAACTGCACCGGGCTACGAGCGCCTACGGGAGGCTGGGCGATCTGACCCCGCGCGAGACGGAAGTGTTGCGCATGGTCGGCACCGGCCTGAGCAATGCTGACATCGCCGACCGCCTGGTGCTCAGCGAAGCGACGATCAAAACTCATGTCAAACGGACGATGAGCAAGCTCGGCCTCAACAGCCGGGCCCAGGCCGTGGTGGTGGCATACGAGACCGGCCTGGTCGTGCCGTCATCGGCGAACACCGGCCCTGATCGCCCACCCGATCGGCATCGCTGACCGCCGGCCGGGCTCGAAGCCTGGTCGACGACGCATTGGGGCTGGTACTGCTCGCCTGGCCACGCCTGCCATGGAGAGATTGACGGACAGGCCAGTGCTAGAGCCGCCGCCCACTCCGGCAGGGATGCCACTGATGGCATCCACGGCCGGACACATCGATGCCGCCGGTGATTGCGCGCCACGCCAGCCGAACCGCTGAAACCGTCGGCCCCGCCGCCGCCATGGAGGTCGGCCTGCTGTCCGGGCTATCAGGCACGACCGAGGGCCTCAACAATGTCTGAATTTCTTTCATTCACCTGGGTCGGCCCTGGGAGTATGCGTTAGGGGCAATATCCCAGCCGGGTAAGTTCACGATGTGAGGCACTGTCATCCCCGGCGTACACCCACCGAGAAAGACGTGGGCGACTTCGGCGGCTCATCCGAGAGGTCCTCGCCTTCGGATCCCTCAACGTCCCAGAAAGTGCTCGGAATAACCGGTTGAAGGCCGCTTTCCGAAGAGAGAGCTTAAGTAAGCACCTCCATGAGCCGCGCCGTATCAGAGCCGTTCCATGGCGCGATAGAAACGAGATGTCGAACTACAAAAGATCTTAATTAGTTTACTGGTTAAGTTTCGCTCACAGGCGTCGGAGGCGCTATCGTCCGATGTCGCTGAACATGTCGGTTAAGGCCTGCGCCTGTTGGGATCACGCGGTAGGTCGTGGTCGACGGCAGGTATCGCGCCTGTGACTGCGCCCATGAGAGGCAGGTCACCTGCCTGAGTCGAACGATCGAGATGCTGAGAGTGGAGCAGGGCGATGGCCGGTCATCGTGAGCAGCCGACGATTGGTGGCGGAGAGGTCGCGGCGGGTGTCGAAGGAACTGGCATCGCACCCCGACCACCTCAACGCTCTGGTGGAGTCACGCGGCTGACCGGTCGTTGCGGCGAGAGGACGGTACCCCTGAATGGGCCAGGGGTACCGTCCTCAACGGTGTCGGCCTCGAGATCGCGTCCTGTTAGATCGGCTGGACCTGGACCCAGAAGCGGGTGTCGTTGCTGAGGTTCGACGAGCTCTTGCTGATCTGGTCGCGGATCCAGTAGATGGCCGCCTTGTAGCCGTTGATGTCAGAGGTGTTGGGGTTGTTGAGCCCGGTCTCCCCGTTGCGGTGTCCGGCGAACCAGGTGTTGATGCCGTAGTGACTCTGGCTCTGGTGCAGGCAGGAGATGTCGGCGCTGAGGTTGCTGTTGAGCGCCGCGCCGTTGTTCCAGCTGCTACTGCCCTGCCCCTTGAACCTGCTGCACGCTGTACGCAGCATCAGCCAGTTCTGCTTGAAGATGCCGAAGTTGGCGGCGTCGTAGGACTTGTTGTCGCCATAGGCGTAGTTGGTCGACATGTTGTCGGTCTCCAGCATGGCGACGGCCAGGTCGAGCGTATTGCCGCCGGCGTTGAGGACCTGCTGCTTTCGATTACCGAGCCCGCTGACGCTGTAGGAGCCGCACGACATCCCGGAAGGGCAGCTCAGGCTGCCGCT
>NZ_JBIAQI010000018.1:0-165304 GCF_042888905.1 Streptosporangium sp. NPDC002721 | reverse complement strand
GCTGGATCCGCCGGAGCCGCTGGCGACTTTGCAGGACTGGTTGTTCTCCCAGCCCCAGCCGTCGCCGTCGGGGTCGCTGGAACTGCTGCTGCACGTGGGGTAGCCGCTGGATCCGCCGGAGCCGCTGGCGACTTTGCAGGACTGGTTGTTCTCCCAGCCCCAGCCGTCGCCGTCGGGGTCGCTGGAACTGCTGCTGCACGTCGGATAACTGCTACTTGCGGCGCTTGCGATCGCCATGGGTGTCGTCACCAGTGCGGTGCCGAGCAGCGATAGAAGTATTGCGGTGATGAGGGCCAGAGGGCGTTTCATCCGCCGCTCCTTCCTTCCGGGGGTGTTGTTACCTGCTTCCGCAGAGTTAACGGGCCTTAAACGGTTAAGTCAACACTTGGAAACAAGTCCTTCACATGACCTTGGGGGCTCTGTCCTGCGTGACCTCATTCTCAGGGACTGCGTTCTTTCCGGCCTGACGGCTCTGGCTGCGATGAGTCCGCGCAAAGCAGTCAACTCCTTCAGTGAGGACGCCTGAGTGCGGTAGCGGGCGGCAGGCTTGCACCTGTTACCGCTCCACGCGGGTGTGGTGGATACCGCATCGTGAGAGTGAGCTGACTCGCCAGAGCGGGCCGCGACGAAATCCAGGGCTCGCTCGGCCAGAGCATGACGAAACGCGGCGATCTGGCCGCAGTCGGCGTCGGCGACGATCACCCGCGGAACAAGGCCCCGGCCGATCGCCTCGTCGATCAGATCCAGGGCCGGCCGCCTGCGGAGCTTGGTCTAGTTCCAGATCTGTCGGCTCGTCAGGGGCTGGCCTGCTCCTGCCCTGCGGTCATCTGCAGATGACCGCAGGGCAGGAGACCTCCGGTTGCGGTGAAGGGTTGGCTGCTTCGGTTTCCGCTGTCGTCATCGAGTGGCGACCGGATCGACCGGCCCGCGGATTAGAGTGAGCCCCGGCGGTCGGCATGGAAGGCGACGACCGTGGCGAGCGCCGTCGCGATGATCAGTGCCGCGGAAATCGGGTGCATGTCCTTGGAAAGGCTGGGTGCACGGTCGGGGCCGATCGCCCAGAGGATCAGTGCGAGGCCGTAGGCCGTGGCGAGCGCCGCCGTCCACCGCCGCAGTGCGCGCAGCCGGGCGTGGCGCAAGGTGGCGACCAGCGCGAGGGTGACCGGGACGATGGCCAGCATGGCGAACTGGCCGACAACCAGGACCGGCACCGCCCAGGCCGAGATGATGACGGTCCGGGCGGCACGACGGGACCTGCGGCTTTCCTGCGTCTGGGGAAGGGGGAGGGCGGACATGGATACTCCTGTCATCGGGCGTTGGCGGTGGTTGCGGGATGCCAGGCCAGCCAGCCGCGGCACAGCACATAGGCCGATGCGACGACCGCGACCCCGGTCGCGAGGGAGGCGAAGGCCGCGGCCGATGAGGTCGGCGCGGCGGGTCGGGGTGGTGATGCGGAGGCGGGCAGTGGTGGCGATGGTCGTGGCAGTCACAGCAACTCCATCCGCTTACTAACAGACGTAAACTTACATGCGTAAACATACGCGATTGCCTAACAGGTGTAAAGTCACGGGAGTGGCTACATCGAAGACCCGGGCCCGCAACAAGCGCGGCGAGGGTGCCCAGTTGCGTGACGAGATCGTCAGCGCCGCCGTGAAACTTGTGGACGACGGCATGCCGCAGAGCGTGACTCTACGGGCGGTGGCCCGGGAAGCCGGCATCTCCGCGCCGTCGATCTATATGCACTTTTCCGACGTGGACACGATCCTGCTGGCGGTCGCCCAGCAGGCGTTCGCCTCTCTGGAGCAGGAGCTCGCCGCACCGGATGACGCGGATCCGGTCGTTCGCCTGCGGGCGGCGTGCGCGGCTTACCTGCATTTCGCCGAACATCGGCCCCACCGCTACCGGGTGATGTTCGGAGCGGTGTGGAATGCCGGCCAGGCCCTCGAACGGGCTCCCGCCCTGGCGGACGAGCTTGCCGTGCTCGGCATGGGAGCCTTCGAGGTCATCCGGCGCACCCTCGCCGACTGTGTCGCGGCAGGACGCTCGACCAGCGCGGATCCCTTCACCGACGCGACGGCGCTCTGGGTCGGACTGCACGGATTGGCGCAGCTTCGGGTGGCGGCGCCGCTGTTCCCCTGGCCGCCGGATCTGCAGGATGTCGTCATCGACCGGCTGGCGCTGCTGCTCGACTGACCGCTGAGACGGCACCACCTCGACCGGATCGAGCGGGCGGCCGGGGGCTCCGCCCGCTAGGCTCAGCCCGCTCATGCGAAATTCTGTTCTGGTCTTATCCGCGGGTGCGGCTCAGGACCCGCTGGAAGATCTCGGCGAGGCGGCGCAGGTCCTGCGGGTCGCAGCCGGCGAACGGGGTTTCGGTGAGCGTCACGCCGATGACGCGCTCGCGTACCCGCCGGCCCTGCTCGGTCAGCACGACGACCCGGGAACGCCGGTCGGCGGGGTCCACGGCGCGCTCGACGTACCCGCGATCGGTCAGCTGGGTGACGACGAAACTGAGGTTGGGCGCGTTGCAGAACAGCCGGCCCGCCAGCACCGTCATCGACGGGGCGGGCTCTGCGGGATCGATCGCCCACAGGGCCTGCGCGGTCGCGTGCGTGAGCCGAAGCTCCTCGAGTGCCTTGGCGATGCGGTCACCGGTCAGCATGAAGACCTCGTGACTGGCCCGCACCACCTGCTCCAGCGCCTGGTTCGTCATGCCCTGACGATAGCAGTTTGCTTCGAGTCTCGAAGCTGTTAGCCTGCCTTTGGTTCGAGACTCGAAGTAAATGAGGTGGGACGATCATGTACAGGTACCGCGGTGTCACCGCACTCGTCACCGGCGCGTCAAAAGGGATCGGCGCGGCCTACGCGCACGAACTCGCCCGTCGAGGGGCTCATCTCGTGCTCGTGGCCCGCTCCGGCGACGCGCTGCGCCGGGTCGCCGACGAGATCCGCACGGCGCACCAGGTCGAGGTGACCCCCCTGGCGGCCGACCTCGCCGACCCCGGCGGGGTGACGGCTCTGATCGCGGAACTGGACCGGCAGGGCCGTACCGTCGACCTGCTGGTCAACAACGCGGGCGCGGGTGCCGTCGGCCCGTTCCTGAGTACCTCGCTCCAGCGCAACGTCAGCTCGGTCGAGCTGAACATCACCGCCCTGATGAGCCTGACCCACGTGCTCGGCGGCCGCATGGCCGAGCGGGGGCACGGCGGGATCATCAACGTGGCCTCCACGGCCGCCTTCCAGGCGATGCCCTACCAGGCCAGCTACGCGGCGACGAAGGCGTTCGTGCTGTCGTTCACCGAGGCGCTGGCCGAGGAACTTCGCGGTACGGGAGTCCGAGTCATGGGAGCCCACCCCGGAGCCACCGACACGGGGTTCTTCGACCACAGCTCCGCCACCATGAACCCGGCCTTCACCGACGCGCCCGAAGGCGTCGCGGCCAGGACCCTCGACGCCTTCGCCAAGGGCGCCGTCAACTCCTACCCCGGGCGTACGATCACCAGGGCGATGACGTGGGCCCCTCGCGTACTGCCCCGCACCACGGTCACCCGGCTGACCGGGCGCCTGAACCGGAGACGGGGCCTGCACCGCGCCCGCGACATCGACAACGCGCGGCACTGAGATCGATCACCTGGCAATCGCCGCCCAGTGACCCGCTCAGATGCCCCGATCGGGCCTGAAGAGATCTTCGAGCGCGGGGTACGGGATGTCGGCAAGACTCGTGTCGCCAGGTACACGCGCTTGAGTTCGCCCAGCTCAGCGGTGCATCTGTTGAGCGGTGAGGAGGTGGCTGACGGCGTCTTCGAGGTCGGCGTGGGTGGGCAATAGTAGCGCCGGGCGTGGCCGAGGATTTCGGCGGCGGCGACGATGTCGACGCCAGCGCGGAGCAGGTCGGTGGCCAGGGCATGTCGGAGGATGCGGGCGCGGACAGGGCGAGGGTGCCTGCTTCGTCGAGGACGCCGGCGTCGGTGGCGAGTTCGTTCATGAGCTGGTCGACCGCCTGGGTGGACAGGCGGCCGCCACGGCGGTTGAGGAACTCGGCAAGCACGTGTAATCGAAACGTCGCGCCGGGGCGACGGCGGGTGCGATGGCCTGTCAGCTCGTCTTTGGTGCCGGGGATGGGTGTGTTGAACGCGCGTGCCTGGCGCGTTGCGCTCCGGCGCCGGCGGGGCTGGTGGGTGCCGGTTTTATCGGGCGGGGTCGAGGACGCCTCTGTTGCCCTCGGCCCAGGCGGGTCGCACGGTGATCCGGTCGATGCGCCAGTGGCCCGCGGTGCGCGTCAGCCGGATCTCGCCGGCGGCGCCGTTGGACCACAGCGGGCCGTCGTGAGCGGCTTCGCGGCGTAGCCACGTGAGGATGTTGACGCTTGCCGTGGCGTGATCGCCGTCGAGGTCGACCAGCAACGTCGTGGCCGCGTGCATCGTCGTGTCCAAGGGATCGAGCTGCTCCTGGTAGTACCGGGTCTGTTCCGCGGCGCTGCGCGACTGCGGTTCGCCGCCGAGCATCGCGGTGTAGTCCGAGACGACGGTGTCGGCGAGCAGGTGCTCGACGGTGT
Organism: Streptosporangium sp. NPDC002721; assembly: GCF_042888905.1. Taxonomy (NCBI): domain Bacteria; kingdom Bacillati; phylum Actinomycetota; class Actinomycetes; order Streptosporangiales; family Streptosporangiaceae; genus Streptosporangium; species Streptosporangium sp. NPDC002721. Next base: position 160,749 of record NZ_JBIAQI010000018.1, on the reverse strand, counting down.
GCCAGTCGCGGCGGTCGAAGCCGCGGACAAGCCGGTGGACGACGTCCTGGATCTCGAACCGGTCGCTGATCTCCTGCAGATTCATGAGATCTCCTCGTACTGGGCGCTGGTGGTGTGGCCGTTCCGGCTGTCGCCGGCGTGGCGCAGGGTGGTGTCGAGCCAGTCGAAGACGCGGGCCAAGGCCAGGCGCCAGGCTTTCGGCACCGGCGTGGCCGTCGGCGTCGGCGCCCTCGGCGGCGGTGAAGTGCTGCAGGTGCGCGGGGACGGTCAGATGGTCGTAGAACTCCTGGGGCTGGGACTTCGTCGTCCCGTCGCCGGCGAAGAACAGGTCATCGCCCGCCGAGCAGGGCGGCCAGCCCGCCCAGGTAGGCAGCCCCTCGGCGCTGCCGTCGAACGCCATGCGTCGTACCAGCTGTCGTAGTTGCCGGAGGTGATCGCCTCGGCGGTGATCAGCACCTCGCCGACGTCGGATCCGCCGTAGGCGGCGTGCCCGAGGATCCGCAGCGTCTCGAACCAGAACCGCCGGTCGTCGGCGAAGATCACGGACGCATCAGGCGACCGTCCCCGCCGGGTGGGCCGAGCGGGTCCGGTAGGCGTCGAGGAGGAAGTCGCGGAACGAGCGGGGCTCTTCGCCGGTGATGTCCCGCACGGTCGTGGTGATCCGCTCCTCGCTGCCCGCGGCGATCTCGGCGTCCATGTTGGCGAGCATCCGGGCGTAGTCGTGGGGCACTCCACTGGCTTCGATCGCCGTGGTCAGTTCTTCGGCCGTGACCGAGGTGTGGCGCACCGCGGTGCCGGTGACCTCGCCGACCATGGCGGCGGCTTCGTCGTAGCTCAGGGCTTGGGGGCCGGTGAGGATCAGCTCCCCGTCGGGGATCGAGGCCCCGAGCAGCAGATGGCCGGCGACGGCGGCGATGTCGTGGGGGTCGATGAAGGCCACCCGGCCCCGGCCGGTCGCGGTGACGATCTCCCCGTGCTCGCGGATCCCGGCCGCCACGGGGTGGCTTCCGACGAAGTTCTGCATGAACCAGGAGGGACGGAGTACCGCCACCTCCGGCACGCGGTCTCGCACCAGCGGTGGCAGGGCGCCCGGTCCTGATGGGGCGTCGGTGACCGCGGACGAGCTCAGTAGAGCGACACGCCGGGTGCCGGACGCGACGGCCGCGTCGAGAAAGCCGGCGACGGCGGCGGCGGGGTCGGGGTCGCTGAGCGGGGCGACCAGGAACACGCGGTCGACGCCTTCCACGGCTCCGGCGAAGGTCTCGGGGTCGGCCCAGTCGAAGATCACGTGCTGGTCGTCGCCGGCCACGGGGTGTCGGCTGGCCGTTCGCACCGTGACGCCACGGGCGCGAAGGAAGGTGGCGACCCGGCGGCCGGTGGTCCCGGTTCCGCCGGTTACGAGGACAGTTCTCATGAGCCGATCCTCCATATCATCCGGTCGAGACGGTACCGTCTCGACCTATCTGGTTGAGCGTAACATGGCCGGGACGATACCGTTCCGTCCTAAGCTAGGGGAGTGCAGGACCATGTCTCGACGAAGCCCGACGGGTGCCGCCGTGCTCAACCCGGCGGTCACCGACGCCATCGCCACGGCGGCCATCGACCTGCTGGTGGAGGCGGGCTACGCACGCCTGACGATGGACGGCGTGGCTCAGCGTGCCAACGTCGGCAAGAGTGCGATCTACCGGCGCTGGCCGTCCAAGCTGGAAATGATCGTCCACGGGCTCGCCCTGCTCAGCATCCCGGCCGGCCCCGCCCCGGACACCGGGTCCCTGCGCGGTGACGTGCGGGCGGTGATGCAGGCCGCCTTCGACTGGCTGAGTGACCCGCGCATCCGGGCGGTGCTGCCCGACCTGATCGCCGAGTCCGACCGCAACCCGGTGCTCGCGGAGGCGGTGGAGGAACATGTCACACGTCCACGCCTCACCTGGGCTCGCGCCGCGCTCCGCCGGGCGTGCGACCGGGGCGAGCTGGCTGCCGACGATGTCGACCTGGTGCTGGACCTGACCGTCGCACCGATGTTCTGGCGCCTGACCCACGCCCGGCCGGTGGACGACCGATACCTCGACCGGCTCACCGAGCTGACGATCGAAGGGGTGCGACATTGACTCACCAGGAGATCAGCTCGCCGCACCTCCGTCAGCATGACCCTGAGCTCCACCAGATCGCCGATCAGCGATCCGAGGGCGCAACGATCACAGAACCGCTCGCCGCGAGCGGGGCAACGGCTCGCTACGGGTTGCGATCGCGGTCAGGAGCTCCGTGCGGTCCTGGAACGAGAGCGGCCGGAATACGGCAGAAAGACATCGCGAGGACTGACGGCCGATCGTCAGGGTGAGCCTCGTCGTGTTGATCGTGTGGCTGAACGGCGACTTCAGTGTGGAGCTTGTTGCCGGTGTCGGAGGTCGACGGGTCGAGTGCCCAGCGGGCGCGGTGTCGTCGTTTCGGGCGCAGGCTCCGATGATGGGTGCGCGCCCCGTAACGGCCGGCGCCTGTCTCGGTGCGGGGCGGCTGTCCAATTTTCTCCGGGGCGGCCCATGGAACGGTTAGGCGGCGTCGACGTGTGCGGTGAAGTCGTGGATGGCCTTCGCCAGTTCTTCGGGGGCTTCCATCGCGGCGTAGTGGCCGACGCCGTCGAGTGACACCGAGGTGACTTCGGCCGACATGGCCCGAGACATGGTGTCGGCGGTGAACGGGCCTCCGCCCGCGCCGACCGCGAGCACGGGCACACTCAGTCCAGGGGTCTTTGCGAGGGTCCTGATTTCGGGGCCTTCCTTCAGCATCGACTGGTAGAGGCCGATCGCCCCGCGCCAGCCATCGGGGCGTGCGTAGGTACGGACGAACTCGTCGATGTCGGTGTCGGTGATCGCGCCCGGGGTTGCGCTCAGGGCGGGGAACGCGAACTGGCCGAGGAACTCGCGTTCGCGGCCGGCGAGGAGCATCTCGGGGATGCCGGGCGCGGCGAGAATGCCGATGTGCCAGGAGCCGCCGTGGGTGACGTCGGCCAGCGTCTCAAGGCCGAACCCGGGCAGGCCCATCTCGATGGCGGTGAAGCTGAGGACGTCTTCCGGATGGGTGGTGGCCAGGCGGAAGACCGTCGCCCCGCTGATGTCTTGCCCGCTGAGGTGGACGGGGCCGACGTCGAGGTGGGCGATCAGCAGGTGCAGGTCTTCGGCCGAGGTCTTGCTGTCGTACTCGCCCGGCTCGTTGCTGGAGTCGCCGAAACCGCGCAGGTCGACGGCGAAGACGCGGTGGTTGACCGCGAGCAGGGGGATGAGCTTTCGGAAGGCCCACCAGGTCTCGGGGAATCCGTGGACCAGCAGGATCGGCGATCCGCTGGTTCCCGCGGCCACGTAGTGCAGGGTGGTTCCGTTGACCTCGGCGTGATGGTGGGTGATCTCCGGCACGGTGGGACTGGCTGGTGCGACGGTCATGTCTCTCCCTAATTCGACAGCCTGGGTGTCTAATATTAGACACCCAGGCTGTCGTTTGTCCAGGCGCTGCGGTAGCCTGCTCCCATGTCTCGCTCTGGCGCCGATCTGGCACTGCTGCTGCTCGGAGGCTTCCGTACGCTCGTCGACGCGGCGATCATCGAGCTGGCCCGGCGCGGCTACGAGGACGTGCGTCCTGTCCATGACTTCGCCATGCGTGCCATCGCCGCGGGAGCCGACAGCGCCTCGGAGCTGGGTCGCCGCCTGTCGATCTCCAAGCAGTCGGCGGCGAAAACCATCGCGGTGCTGCAAGAGCGCGGATACGTGGCACGCGACACGGACCCCCTCGATGCCCGCCGCAAACGCCTTCAGGTCACCCCACTCGGCTTCGACGTGTTGCAACAAGGTGAAGCGATCTTCGACGAGCTGCGCGATCAATGGGAGCAGCAGATCGGCGCCGCCGAGTTCGAGACCTTCGAGACACACCTGGCTGCGCTGGTAGGAGCGCTGCCTGTACGCTTCGACACCCCCGGCTGGATCACCCGAGACCTCGGCGAGCCGGTTTAAGCGGCTTGCCGAGCCGCCCTGGCGATCGCCAAGCCGACTCCACCGAACTTGGGGTACATCACCCCGGTACTGGTCGGCAACCACCACGCGGACATCCTGGTGGCCAACCGCCTGGGCCATGCTCTTTTCTGCCCGCTGTGAGGCATCGAGGACCCTGACTCCTTCCCCGAACGCCCCCGGCCGGTCAACCTCGCCCGCTTCATCTTCCTCGACCCCGCTTCGCGGCGCTTCTACCCCCACTGGCCCGCCGTCGCCGATAAACTCGTCGCGTTCCTGCGGGTCGTCGTCACCCGCAACCCCTATGACAAGCAGCTTTCCGCACTCATCGGCGATCTTGCCACGCGCAGCGACGACTTCCGTATCCGCTGGGTCACTCACAACGTGCGCGAGCATCGAACGGGCGCCAAATGGATACGCCCCCCGTCGTCGGCGACATCACCTTGACCTACGAGGTCCTCACCCTCGCCGCCGACCCGGGCCTGTCCCTGCTGGCCTACGTTGCGGCCCCTGGCACGGCCGACGCCGACGCCCTACGGCTTCTGGCCAGCTGGAGCGCCACCGCGATCCAGTTGGCTGCCCCGTTCAAAAGCAAGATCGAGGCCGCGTTCATCAACAACGCAGGCAGTCCGAAGGCCGTATCCCGTGCCTTGTCGGCTGTAGGCGACGGGCTCGATATTGTCACCAGCAGCGCCGAGTGGAACGCGGCGATGGGCGACTGCCGAAACGAGCCGAACCACTCAGGCGACGCCGCCGAGCTGCAGATGCTGCTCGTCGATGTCCGCCTGGCCGCGCTGGACGCCGACATCGCCTCGGCCGACAGACTCAGCAACGTCCTGGCCGAGGCCCTCACCAAGGTACAGGCCGCCCTACTGCTCAACGCCCAGTAAGCTAGCGCGGCTGGGGAGGCTGCTCAGCTGGGCGTGGACACGGTATCCGAGAACTGGCCGGGGAGCACTGACCTGGCCGCCCTCGAGAGAGTGGAGCGGCACGCAGAGCTCCCCGCAATGAGGACGCGCCAGGGGGCGGGGGCCGGCAGAAACGAGCGTTCCGGCCCCCGCCCGCTAGTCTTACCGGCCCTCGCGACCGGTGGAGGACTCCGGCTCCGGCGGGGAGGTGCCATCGCTTTCGGGCGCGGGGGCAGCACCGCGGCGCTTCAAGCGCACGGTGATCAACCGGATGACGGCGGTAACCAGGTTGAAGCCACTGACGATCAATGGAATCCACTCGGGGATGTGGTGCATGCTCGGCTCCTGCACGGTGAGCTCGGAAAGGACGGGCTGGCCAGCTGAGACCAGCCTCCGGCCGTCCCGAAGTGCCGGGATGAGTTGCGATGAGATGGCTCACCGTTGCCGGTTTGTGAGCACTTGAGACTGCATGACCACACCATCGGGGTGATGATGAAGCGATGAGTCGCGATGGGATCGAAGGCGACAAGCGCCGACCACGGCCGATCAAACGCCCCAGCGTGCCGCCGGGACCATTGGCCGATCTGAAGGTTCTGCTGTACGAGCTGTACGTCCAGGCCGATCGCCCGTCCCTGGACGACATCGCCGCCGCCATCGCCGCCGATGATGACCTGCCTGGCGCCCCTGCGCGCGACAGCGTCAACCGGATCATCGGGTCGCCACAGCTCCCCCCGAACCAGGCCGACGTGGTGGCTGTGGTCAGGGTGCTGGCCCGCCAAGCGCGCTGGGACGAAGCCGACGCCGCCGCCCAGGCCCGCAGCCTGTGGACCGCCGCGCAGCTGGCTGCGTCCCGGGCACCCGATCGGCTGGGAAGACCAATCGCCGGCCTGAACCCGCTGGCGCTGGAGGTACACCCCGCCATTACCGCCGGGCCGGCCGCGCCCGACCACGACGACGTACTGCCGGCCTACATTCGTCGCGCCCATGACGACGCCTTGGACGCGATCGTGAAGGAAGGCCAGACTGGCGCCTGCCGCCTGGTGGTGCTGGTCGGCGACTCCTCCACCGGCAAGACCCGTGCCTGCTGGGAAGCGGTCCGCAGCCTGGGCGAGCCGTGGCGGCTGTGGCATCCCTTCAACCCGGGAAAACCTGCGGCTGCCGTAGCGGATCTGGCCCGCGTCGGCCCGCACACGGTGGTGTGGCTCAACGAGACCCAGCACTACCTGATGACCACCGACCCGGCCGTCGGTGAGCAGATCGCCGCAGAACTGCGCGAGCTACTGGACACCCCCGAGCGAGGCCCGGTACTGGTGGTCGGCACGCTCTGGCGGGAGTACTGGGAAACCCTGACGACCCCGCCCGGTTCCCCGTTTGACCCGTACGCCCAGGCCCGGGAACTTCTCAAGGGCACCAGCATCAGCATGCCGGAAACGTTCACCGGCGCCGACCACGAAGCCGCGATCTGCCGCGCGGAACAGAGCGGGGACCCGCGGCTTGCTGAAGCCCTCAGCCGAGCCGCCTCGGGGCATCTGACCCAGTATCTCGCTGGCGGCCCGGCTTTGATCGACCGCTACGACAAGGCTGGACCTGCCGCCCAGGCCATCGTGGAAGCGGCCATTGATGCCCGCCGTTTGGGGCACGGCCCAGCCTTGCCGCGCCGGTTTCTGGAAGAGGCCGCCGCCGGTTACTTGACCCAAGAGCAGTGGGATCTGCTCCCGAACGGCTGGCTGGAGCGGGCGTTCGCCTACCTGACCGATCCGGAGCCCTGTCGTGGTACCCGTCCGCCGCTGACCCGCATCCGCCCCCGCCCTGGCAGCTCGACAGGTTCGGCTGACATGGACGGCGGCGAACCTTGCTACCGGTTGGCCGACTACCTGGAGCAGCACGGTTCCCTTCAGCGTCACCCGCTATGCCCCCCTGCTGAGTTCTGGCAGGCCGCCGCTGTTTACGCCACCGATCGCGTCGTCCTGGGTGAAGCCGCCGAGGTCCGTTACCGTTACCGGCACGCCGCAGCTCTATTTCAGGCGGCAGCTGATGCTGATGAAGCTAACGGGTTGCAGACCTTAATCCAGTTCTGGATGTATAAGCGAGGTCACATAATTGATGATCTGCTACCTAGAATACCGGCGGCGCTCACAAGCTACATAGGAACGCCCGTTCCGGTAAATTTCAAGATTCCCAAGGCGGCGCTTGAGGCAAAAAGCCCCGCTGTTATGAACCGTCTGCATTCGCTTGAGTGGCTGGCGATAAGGGATCAAGCAGGCGTTGAGCAAGCGGCTTGGGCTGCGGCTGATGCTGGGCTGTACGGCGTGTTGTGGCACGTGGCTCGGCAGCGGTGGCACGAAGAGGGAGGTGGAGAGAGTCGCTGGAGGAATCTGCTGTGGTTTGGGCTGGAGGCTGATGGCCGGATCAGCGATCCATGGTGAGGTATGCCTGCATAGTCCCGAAGTGCTCGGCTACGTCCTATTGTACGAGAACCTCCGTTGCCTCCATGTGATGTGCGCGAATCTCGCTTGACTTCCTCCTGGAAATTTCAGGGGTTAACTGACCCTGGCTTTATACCCGCGATAAGGTGGCTTATCACGGGTACTCCAGCAACCGGGGAGGGACGGGGTGGAACTCGCCATACCCGACCAGGCGGGCACCGCACTCACGCAACCGCAACCCGCCTACACGGATGCAGACTTCACGATCTCGGACAGCACCCGTCTGCGGCTCGCCGACAGCGTCCCCGCCAACACCCGCCGCGCCTACACCCGCCAATGGAACGCCTTCACCACTTGGTGCGCCGCGAACGGCGGCCGCGTCCCGCTGCCGGCGACCGCGCAGACCTTCACCGACTACGTGACGCACCTCGCCGACACCGGCTACGCCCCGGCCAGCATCGAACAGGCGATGGGCGCGATCCGCAGCTGCCACACCAACGCCGGACACGAAGGCCAGCCCCACGGCCGCGCCGCCCTGCAGGTGCTGCGCCAGCACCGCCGCCACCTCGCCGAGAACGGGCAACGCCACCAGAAGGAAGCACCGCCCGTCACCATCCCCATCCTGCGCGCCATGGTCGACGCCTGCCCCCAGGACACCGTGGTCGGCATCCGCGACCGCATCGTCCTGGTCCTCGGCCTGGCCCTCATGGGCCGCCGCTCCGAACTGGTCGCCCTCAACCGCGCTGACGTCACCCAGACCGACGACGGCCTGGACGTGGCGATCCGCACCAGCAAGACCGACAAGAATAGCCTCGGCGAGATCATCGCCGTCCCGCGGGGAGACCACCCGCTCACCGACCCGGTCGACGCCTGGCTGGCCTGGACCCGCCTCCTCGACGAGGCCGGCCACCACGACGGCCGACTGCTGCGCCGCCTGTACGTCCACGACACCATCGGCCGGTCCCTCGGCGGCGACGCCGTCAATGAGATCGTCCGCTCCTGCGCCATCCGGGCCGGCGTCCCGCGCGCCCAGGAGTACACCGCGCACAGTCTCCGTGCTGGCGGCGCCACCGTCGCCTACGCCGCCCGTGTCTCCGTTTCGATCATCGCTAAGCACGGCCGCTGGTCGCCGACCTCGCCCGTGCTGCTCCGTTACATCCGCGCCGTCGACCGCTGGCGCGACAACGCCATGCGTGGTGTCGGCTTGTGAGAAGTTCTTAAGGAGGCGCTGCATGTCCGAACCCCAGCAAGAGCCGCACGAACTGCTCAACGAATTGATAGCGCGGCTGGAGGAGTCGCGGCGATCCTACGCGCAGAGCGGAGAAGAGCTGGATCTGCCCCCTGCCCTCAAATATCAGACGTGGGATCTCATCGCCTCTGGCGAGAAACTGCTTCGGGGCCTGCTCTCTGTGCCGCCATCGTCGCGTTTTCAAATCGAGCATTTTCGCGAGATGGTTGAGAGGCATCTCACTATGGTGGCGGAAGAACAGAGACGCGCCGAGCTAATCCGCGCTTACAAAAACGAGCATGAACGACGTCTTGCCCCGGAACGGACAGCGCCGCTGGATCCCCTGTCGCTAGAGCCGGGAGCAGATATACATGTGATCAAGCTCTCGGCCGAGCTGTACGAGAGGGCCATCACGGGCGAGCCTCCAGAACTCCTGGCGGACCAACTACGCGAGTCGGGGCTGCTCACGCCGAAGCTTCTTCGCGCGCTGAGGATGTTGATATCGCCGTCCGCTAGCGGGAGCAGCGCATCGCCTATCGAGATTCAGCTCGCAAAAACAATGTACGAGATCGTGACGGCCGCGAGCGAGGTTTCCCCGACGCCGGTTGTTCTCTACATCGACAACGAAAATGAGTACACCAAGGTCCGGGCGGCACTGGAAAGGACGCTGACGGCCTTCGGCTTGAAGATCGAAACGGCTAGCGACCCCGTGCGTGGATCAATCTGGCAGGCGTTCGTAGCCGCATTCAATCGGCAGACGACACCGGAACGTATCGACGACGCAGCGGGAATCATAAAAGCTGGCGCGCAGGCGCGGTGGCATGGGGAGCCTCAGTCGCAGATCACCAAGGCGCAAGGCGAAGCGATCGCAGCACTGCTCACGTCGCTGCAAGAGACCCAGAATGCGTTATTGACCTTCAGTAACATCCTCGTGTTGAAAGTCGACGGGGTGCCGCTGGTGCGGGAACTAACCCCCGAGCAGGTCGAGCACATGCAGAAGAACCCGCAGCTGTACACCGACCCGCGGCTGGCCCTCGGCGTCCTTGACGTAGGCCTCACAGGCGTTCAGGAAAACGGGCCGGATGACAATCCGCGGGTCGTCGCCACGTAGTCCGCTGCGCTCGTCTCGGTTATCTGGTCTGCTGCCACCTCCGGCTGGGCAGTCTGCGGATGAGTACGTCGCCGCCGTGTGCCGGTGGTTAAGCACCGTCGGCTGATCGAGTTCAGCCTGTTCTTCGGATCTTGGTGAGCAGCTGTGGCGGGTGGTGCGGCGCTGGTTTAGGTGTCTCACGCGAAGGCATCGCAGGGAGTTTCGGGGCGGAGGTAATCACACCCGCACCCATATTCATATCAAATACATATGATGCTATGATATTGATATATTCACTCCCAGGGAGGACGCATGAAGCTGCTCATCGCGACGACCCGCACCCAGGGCCACCGGGCCAACGACTTTCACTGCGGGGAGGAAGGTGAACTCGTTCGTTTCGCCTCTGTCTGCGCGCGGGACAGCACTCCCGAGGTCAACCCCGACGGCGGCTGCGGCTGTGCCCGATCCTTCGCGGGATTCGTCACCGCCCGGGCGACGACCACCGCCATGGTGAGCGAGGTCGCCATGACGCGCGACGAGTACGTCAAGGCGATGATCGACGCGTACGGCTTCCCCGGCATCGAGGAGGAGGTCGCCGCTGAGGCGGACTACCTGATCACCCTCGCCGAGTCGCTGCCGGTCGGCGCGGTCCTCGAGGTACGTGGGGACGAGATCAACGTCCGCCCTTCGGGGGGCATCGCGTAGTGCGCCGCCAGATGCCGCGCGCGCGGCCTCGTCCGAGGCTCGGGCCTGCGTGATTCGGCTGACGGCCTTGCTGGATGAAAACAAGCGGGCCTTTTTCTCGAATCTCAATGCTATCCAATACGTAATATCCTATGATAAAGATATAAGCGAAAGTCAGTCAGGGCTTTCCAGACCACCCAGGAGGGGCGATGACCACCACAGCGCTACAGCCGACGCCGGGCCAGGCGGACCCGGGAGACGGCAGCGTCACGGCCGCGCGCCTGCGCGCGATCGTCGACGAGCTGTCCGACCGCTACATGGAGCGCTCCGCGGTGGTGCAGCCGCTGGTGGCGGCCATGCTGGCCGGCCAGCACAGCCTGCTGCTCGGCCCGCCCGGAACGGCCAAGAGCGAGCTGGCCCGCGACCTGACCAGCCGCATCACCGGCGCCCAGCTGTGGGAGATCCTGCTCAGCAAGTACAGCGACCCGAAGAAGATGTTCGGCCCGATCGACGTCGCGGCGCTGATGAAGGGCACCTACACGCAGGTGTGGGACGGCCGCGCGACGACGGCCCACATCGGATTCATCGACGAGATCTTCAAGTGTGGATCCGGCGCCCTCAACGAACTCTTGGGCCTGCTGAACGAGCGTTTGTACCACCCGGAGAACGGTGGCTCCCCGATCGTCTGCCCCCTCATCAGCGCGATCACCGCCAGCAACGAGCTGCCGTCCGGTGAGGAGAGCGCCGCGGTGTACGACCGGCTGTTGGTCCGCATCCAGGTCGACTACCTGGAGGACCCGAGCAACTTCGCGAAGCTGGTCCGCTCGGCCTTCGTGCCCGCCTCGGCGGCCGCACCGACCACGGTGCCGCTGGACGACCTGCAGGCCGCCGTGCAGCGCCACGTGCCCGGCATCGGCGTCCCCGACTCCGTCGTGGACGCCCTGTGCACGCTGCGCGCCTCGCTGCGCCAGGCCGGGATCATCGTTTCCGACCGCCGCTGGCGGCAGTCGGTGCGGCTGCTGCAGGCGTGCGCCTTCCTCGCCGGCCGCTCCGCCATCAACGTCAACGACCTGCAGGTGCTCACGCACGTGCTGTGGAGCTCCCCGGAGGAGCTGCCCACCGTGAAGCAGGAGGTGCTGACGATGGTCAACCCCGATGCTCGTGAGGCGCTGAAGCTGCTGGACGGCATCGTGGCGCTGGAGGCCGAGCTGGACGCGCTCAAGGGCAAGTCGCGCGAGGCGCTGGACGAGTGGGCGGTCAAGGAGGCGACGAAGAAGCTGCCCGCGGCGGGCAGGCGACTGGAGGAGATGATCGCGGAGTCGCGGGCGGCGGGCCGGTCCACGACGCAGATCGAGGAGGTCAACGCCAAGCGCCGCGCCGTGCACGGCCGGGTGCTGGTCGAGGTGCTCGGCATGGACCCCTCAATGATCAACATCTGAACGGAGACACGACATGATCAAGCGCAAGCCGTTGACCGCCCTGAAGGACCTCGCGACCAAGGCCGGGCGCTGGCTCGGCCTGACCGCCCCGCCCGCCCCGCACACCCACGCCGTCAAAAACGACCGTTTCGACGAGCTGGCCTGGCGCGACACCTGGGACCAGGCGCCCACCCTGCGGGAGCTGGCCTACGACCTGGCCGACGTGCACGACTACACCGACGACCTGCTGCGCGACGTGTGGACCGCCGCCTACAAGGCGGTGCCGGAGCTGCACCCGCGCCATGAGATGGACCGTTCCAGGCTGCTGAACCACCAGGTGGTGGAGGCGCTGCTGAACGCTGCCGACTTCACGGCGCTGCGCGATCACACCGTCGGCGACCCCTACGCCGCGGCGATGGCCGTGCTGGCGCAGCGGGCCGCGCTGCGCGCCATGCTCGACCAGACCCGGGACGCGCAGCAGGCGGCCCAGGCCGCGGCCGAAGCCCAGCAGGAAGCCGAGCACGCCGCCCACGCGGTGCAGGCGGCGCTGGAGGCGGCCGAGCAGGCAGCCGACGAGGACGGCCAGGTCCCCGAGGACGCCGAAGCGCAGGTGGCGGACGCGATCGCGGCTGCCGAAGCCGCCGAGCAGGCCGCCCAGCAGGCCGAGCAGGCCGCCCGGTCGGCGCTCACCGACGCCGCCCCCCGCATCCACGCGGCGGCCCGGGCCGCCGCCGCCGAGGCCGAGCAGCAGGCCCGGGAGGAATCGGAGCTGATGGCCGGGTGGGGGGTGCAGCCCGGCGACCTGCAGCGGATGAGCTTCGAGGAGCGCCAGCAGCTCGCGCAGCGGCTGGCCGGTGGCCGGCTGGCGGAGTTCGCGTTGCTGATCGGCCGGTTCCGGGCCATGGCCAAGGGGGAGCGTGCCCGCAGGGTGCGCGGCGCCCCCGGCGAGCTGATCGGCGTCACCATGGGGGACGACCTGTCGCGGCTCGTCCCCTCGGAGCTGGTGGCGCTGGCGGTGCCCGCGCTGCGCGCCGAGTTCGCCGCCCGCCTGGCCGAGGGCAGGCTGATGACGTACGAGACGCACGGCGAGGACTCGGCCGGGGCGGGCGCCATCATCGCCTGCGTCGACTGCTCCTCCTCCATGACGAAGGCCGACGGCAACGGCATCACCCGGGAGGCGTGGGCGAAGGCGTTCGCCCTGGCCCTGCTGGATCAGGCCCGCGCCTCCCGCCGGACGTTCGTCGGCGTCCTGTTCTCCAGCGAGACCCAGGTGCGGGTGTTCCGGTTCCCCCAGGGCCGCGCCGACATCGGGCAGGTGCTGGAGTTCGCCGAACACTTCTTCGCGGGCGGCACGAGTTTCCAGGCCCCGCTGGACGCGGCGGCGGACGTGCTGCAGGAGCAGCACGACACCGCAGGGATGCGGCACGGAGACATCGTGCTGATCACCGACGGTGAGTGTCGGGTGACCGGTGAGTGGATGGGGGAGTGGCGCAAGCGCAAGGCCATCCTGGACCACCGGGTGTTCGGCGTCACGGTGACCAGCAGCCCCGGCCCTGTCCTGGAGGAGCTGTGCGACTCCGTGCGCACCGTCACCGACCTGACCGACCTCGACGTCAGCGCCGACATGTTCCGCCTCATCTGACCCGCCAGTGATCAGCGCCCCATCAGTCAGGAGAACCGGTATGGCTTCCCCACCTCCCTCCGAGGGAATCGACCCGCACCCCGGGCACACCCCCGGCGTTTTGAGCATCACCACGATGACCTCCGGCGGCATGCAGGTTCACCAGTCGTGGCAGATGTGTGGCTGCACGCTGGATGACCTGCGGGAGGCGCTCGGAGCGCCTGACCACGAGCTGATGGCGACCGGCGAGCAGGCGCAGGCCGCGGGCCGCGCTATCGACGCCATCCCTGGCATCACGCACTTCATGCCGTAGGCGATCGGTAACAAACAGAAAACCGCAGCATATCAAAAGCATAGTAAGATATGATATTGATATAAGTAAGTGCTTTGGCTTCCACGAGCATGAGAGGCGACCACCACCATGACCAGCCAGACCCCCACCCCCACCCCCGCCGCATCCCCAGCACCCGCCACGCACCAGGCCGGCGCGAGAGAGGCTCTCGAAGGGTTCGGCGCGTACGCCGCCGCGATGGAGCAGGGGGATACGCCGATCCTCGGATACCTCCTCTTCTACGCCGTCTTCGACGGCCGCGTCACCTTCGACGACCTGCACCGCTGGTTCCTGGAGCTCGGCCTGGACTCCAAGTTCTTGCCGCCACCGATCCGGCAAGTCGACGCCTACGAGCAAGTCACCGGCAAGGCCGGAGTTCGCTCCACCTACCGGCTCAGCGACACCGCCACCCCCCGGCGGCGCCGCGCGCCGGGAGAGAAGGTCACCGAGGTGACCCTGATGGTCCGCCACGTCAGCCGGGACAACCTGAAGGTGACCCGCCACCTGGTCCGTGAAGTCCGCGATGAGGGACGCACCCGCCTGTCCTACAACACGAAGCTCGCGGAGATCGAGTTCTGGCGTGACCCGCTGGGCAGCGGCCGGCCCGGCGTCGGCGTCCTGCAAGTGACACCAGCCCACGACGCGATCGGCGAGCTGGGCGCAGACGAGCAGGCGAAGGTGCAGAAAATGCTGGCCGACATCGAGGACACCTACCAGCGGCAGTGCCGCTTCTACACCAGCGACCGGCTCCGCTCCGTGGTCCGAACCTACGTCGAGGCGCTGAACCCGGTGAGGGTCCGCGCCAGCGGCGGCGTGTACTTCGTCCACCGCTCCCAGGTTGGACCCCTCGCCGCGCTGCGCGAGCTGACCCAGCGGTTCGGGGCCGGCAGTCACCTGGCCCGCGTTCCCCTCCCGGACCAGAAGGAGATGCGAGAGATGATCATCGCCGCGTTTACCACCAAAGCCCGGGAGGACCTCGACAAGCTCGCCCTCGACATCGCGGCCGCCCAGCGCGAGAACCATTCCGAAGCCGCCGTCGCCAACCTCCTCAAGAGGTTCCGCGCCCTGCAGGACTCCACCACCGAGCACTCCACCCTGCTCAGCTCCTCCCTGGAGGAGACCAGAGCGTCACTGCTTTTGGTCCAGGCCCAGTTCAGCAACCTGATGAACCGGGCCGGGTGAGGTAGCAACGTGCCACCGCGCAACGAACCGTCCCGCCTCCCTGGCCAGCAAGGGGGGCGGGATTTTTGTGTGGGGCGGCGAGCCGCTCAGCCCCGCCGCCACCCCCCTTCCCCGACCCTTCCCGGCCGGTGATGGTGTGTCCTGCGCAGGCTCAGAGCCTTCCACGCGGTCTTTCGCCCAGCCTGCTCCGTCTGCCCGGCCCGATGGGATCGTGTGGCCGACGAGGCGCGGAAATCCCGGACAGGCGAAGATCAACACAGGAAGATCGGAGGGTGAACGATCGACCCGCTCATGTCCCCGCCGACCAGGGCCGTGAGCCGCTGGGCGCCGGTCCGCCTGGTGCGCCGGACGGCCTGAGGGGCTCGCCCGCACCTGCCGCGCGGATCGAGATCAGCTTCGGGCCCGGCGGGGCCTACGTCGCGTTCACCCTGCCGGAGATCACGCTGGTCCGCGCCGACACCGGGACGTGGACAGCCACCGCCGAGGACAACGGCCGCACCTTCCGCGGAGTGGGCGACGACCAGGCCGGGGCTATGATCGCCCTCCTCGGGGACCGCGCCGCAGGCTGCTGCGCCGGTCGCGTCGGCCGAGAACACCACTCCGAAGACCACGAAAGAGGGTGAAGGTCATGACGGGGCAAGCAACAGGGTCCGTGGTGCCGCGCTGGGTGCTGTACGGGCGGGCCGCCACCTTCAACCACGTGGCGGCGCAGATGTCGGGCCTGCGCGACTACGCGCGCCAAGCCGGCGGCACGGTGGTGGCCGAATGCTCCGACGTGGGCGCGGTCGGCCCGGGCCGGGAGGCGCTCGAAGCGCTGGTGGCCGCAGGCGTCGTCGACCGGGTTCTCGTCGTTGACCGTCCGCGGCTGGGCCGCGACTCCGAGGACCTGGCGCAGCTGGCCGACCTGTTCGCCCGGGCGTCCAAGGAGCTGGTGGTGCTGGAGGACCTCCAACCGGACGCGGCGATACCGTACGAGCAGGCGGCGCAGATCCGGGCGGTGTCCGGTGACCCGCTCGCCGTGGGGGACGGCGCGGACCCGGTGGCGACGGCGCCGCTGTGGTGGCACGACGGCGGGCTGTCGCTGCTGAGGGGGCAGATGCAGGTCGCGCAGGCGCGCCTGGCCGAGGTGGAGGGCGACAGCCCGCCCGGGTTCGGCGTGCCGCCCGCGCTGGCTTCGGCGCGTGCCGAAGCCGCCCGCGCCGAAGCGGTGTTCGCAGCCAGGCTGTTAGAGCTGCGCAAGGCCGAGCAGTAGGTCCGTGCGCCAGCCGGGCAGCTCGCCGCGCGGGCCTGTACGAACACGAGCACTACCTGGCCGAGCCCCTACAGCGCAGCCTTCTGCTATTTGCGGCGATGGAAGCCGATCGCCCGCAGCCGCTTTCCCCTCAGCGGTGCTGAACTGCGTGGGGCCTGGTCGTGGCGGCCGAAGATGTCCAGCAGCACGCCGATAGGCGTATCCGCCTCGGTGGGGTAGCGGAAGTGCCGGTCGGGGTTGATCGTGTACTCGTTGCGGCGGCCCACCTTGGCGCGGGTCAGGTAGCCGGCCTGGTGCAGGTCGGTCACGATGCCCTGCGCCGCGCGCTCGGTGATGCCGATGGCGGCCGCGATGTCGCGCAGGCGCGCCTGCGGGTCGCGGGCGATCTCCAGCAGGACCCGGGCGTGGTGGGTCAGGAAGGTCCACGAGGACGACGGCTGATTGGGACTGTTCTCGGCCACGTCACATCCTCCTCGCATCGCCAGACCAGATCACTATGGAACGAACAGGTTACAGATGGTAGAACGGGAAGAAGTATACCGGAAACGTCTTTCGTGTATCTTCTTTCAGGCATAAGGTGGAGACACCCGGGTTCTTCGGCGTGCATCAGGCAAGCGAGGGGATCGATCACATGGCTGTTGTGCAGCACCGGCCCGTACCGGTCGACTCCCGCGCCCGGCGCCACCGGCTGCCGAACCTCTCGGCCGTCGGCCCGCGACGCACACTCGACGGTGAAACCATGACCGTCCAGGAGCAGGGCACATCCGGTGAGTGGGTTGACGCCGTGCTCTACCTCGACCGCACGCTGCGCATCACCTACAGCCCGGCCCCGCCCGGAGGCGCGGTCCGGCTGATCGGCGAACTCGACGCCACCAACACCCGGGAGGCCGCCCAGACCCTGGCCCAGGTCCAGTCCGGCGAGGACATCCTCGTCATCGACGTCGGCCAGGTGGAGTTCGTCGATCTCGCAGGCCTGCGCATGCTGACTGGCCTGTGCCGCGACGGCGTGGCCCGCCTGGTTAACGTGCCGACGGGCATGCGCCGCCTGCTCGGCCTGCTGGAGCGGGCGGACGTCCTCGACCAGTGCGCATGACAGCGTCCAGCCGATCTGCGGCTGACCTTTGCCCAAGACTCGGCGGCGCTCACTAGGGCGCGCTGGTGCTTAGACATGCCTCCTCGATAGAGAGGAGCCCGCCGATGTAGGCGTCCACCTGACCGGTGAAGTGCCGGTAGGGCCCGCCGGTCTACCAGCGAGCCTCATGTCTCTGTCTCGATCTGGTGTTCGAGTTACGCTATGTGGTGTGGACGAGGTCGAGCCTCTGCGGATGCCGCCGATGGTGCTGTACATGGGTGAGCCCGCGTTTCTGCTGCGCTGGCGCAGAACGGCGGGGGACATGGTCATCTGGTGGGGTGAGCTGGCGATCCCGCACACCCGCGACGTACCTGGCACCGACCTGGTGCACATGGTGACGCACCGGTGGGTGGAATCCTCCGACATCGTGACGCTGCCCGGCGTGGACTACGACGTCGTGCCGCACCCCGGACGGCCCGCTCGCCGGAACCGGTAGACCCTCAGCTGGGCGAAGGCAACCCGTCCAGGCAGGCGCGGAACTCCTGCACCTGCGCCTCCTCGGCGGGCAGCCGCTGGGCGAAGGCGTTGAGCTGGTCGACGACGCGGCTGGACTCGACGTCGGTGACGAGGTCGACAGCGCGGCGCGCGGTCTCCAAGGCGCCGTCCACGTCGTGTTGGCCGAGCTGCGCGTCGGCGATGGCGGTCAGGCCGAGCACGGTGTCACGGGTGTAGTCGATGCCGCGCTCCGCCATGCCGTCCTCAAGGAGGCGCACCGCGATGTCGGGGCGGCCGAGCTGCACGAAGCCCGCGCCGACCTCGATCGTGTGGGACGGCTGGCGCATCCAGTAGATCCACGGCGGGTCGTCGTCCGGGTCGCGGCGCCCCCAGTGGTCGTCGGCGCGAAACAGCACCTCGACGGCTTGGCGGGCCTCACCGGCGACGGCATGGGCGCGGACCTGCCACGCGTCGAGCATGGCGTGCACCGTGCGGGGCGCCCCGGGGCCGATGCGTTCGCGGGCGGTGTGCAGCAGGTTGATCGCGGCGCGGCCGTCTCCGGCGTAGGTGTGCTGCATCGCCATGAGCGACAGGATGTAGGCGCCGGTCAGGGTGTCGCCTCCGGCGGCGGAGGTGCGCAGCCCGGCGTGCCAGTACCGTGCCGCGGCGGCGTGCCGGTGGCTGTCGAACGCGCACCAGCCGGCGAAGCGCAGCAGCTCGCCGGCCGCGCCGTACAGGCGTCGCTCGACCGCTGAGCGGTAGCGGCCCCCGTGCAACAGCCGGGAGATCAGCTGCAGGTTGGCCTGGGCGAGGTGCAGGCAGTAGTCGCCGCCGACGAGGTCGTCCAGGTGCCACAGCCGGTGAATGGCGTCCTCGACCCAGGTCACCACCTCGGCGTCGACGGTGCCGCCGCCACCAGCGCGCATGATCTTTCCTGTGGGGATGGTGGCCCAGGCGCCTGCCAGTTCCGCGGTTTCGTTCCCCGACAGCAGAAGGAATCCTCGCCGGTCGCCGTCTGCGCTCATGCACCCCGCCATGATCTGTTTCGCCGTCTCAGGTGTCCACGCCTGGTCCAGTGGTTCGGTCCCGTCGGCCGTCAGCAACCACGACGGCCACCCGAGATTCAACACCGTCTGAGCGTCGACCCCCACTTCTTCGGCGATGGCGAGTTGCGCGGCGAGTTCGGGCACGACCTGGTGCTCCCACCGGTAGACCTTCTGGCGGTGGGTGGCCATGTTCAGGCCTGACCGGCGTTGCACCAGCTCAGCGACGTCGGCGAGAGTCCATCCGCGCTGCGCCCGCAGGTACGTCAGAGGGTGACGAATCAGAAACTGATCGCTGCTCATGCCCTGTCCCTTGGCGGCTGGGGGATTACAGCGAGACTACGGCGAGGCCCTGTCGCCCACCTCCGACACCCGCTTGTCTGAGATCAGACCGTGACGAGGTGGGTGCGAGAGGTGACAGGAGTTCCGGTGTAGCCGTCGCCTGCTCCTTGCGCCCTTCAGGGAAGGAGCTTTTCGTGACGAAACCGCAGACCAGCGGCGCGCTCGCCTTCGCGGCCGAACCCAGCGGGGGTCTCGGTGAAGGTTCCCAGGACGCAGTGGGGCCGGAACCTCTGCCGCAGACCGTGGACACCGCCCCGGAGCTGGCGGTGGACCTGGTGCTCGACCCGTGGCGGCTGCGGGTCGTCGGTGTTCCGTCCCTGGTGGCGGGGGTGAGCACGGTGATGGTGCCGCCGTGCACGGTGAGCGACGCCGGCCCCAGCGTGAACTGGACGATCCGCGTCGACCGCGACGAGCTCGACCAGCGGCCGGAGGACGTTAACGCGCTGCTCGCCGACCGGCCCATGCTGACCTCCCCGCACGGCGGGCCCCGCCTGGCCGTGGCCAGCACCGGAAACGGGCTGCTGCGCCTGCTGGGCCTGTACCGGCCGGGAAGCGCAGCGGCGCTGATGGAAGTCGACCGGGTCCAACGCCTCACCCGCGTCTCCGTCCCCTACGACGACTCGTCGCGGCGCTGGCCTGATTGGCTGGCCCGGCTGTTCTTCTCCTCCCGGATGCTGGATGGCGGGTGGCGGATGCTGCACGCCTCCGCAGTGACCGTGAACGGTACGGCGGTGCTGTTCGTGGCGGGCAGCAGGGGCGGCAAGTCGACGCTCGCGCACCGCGCCTGCGACGAGCTGGGCGCCCGGTTCATGGCCGACGACCTGGTGATGATCGGCATGGGCGGGATCGTCGCCGGGTGGCCGACCCGGGTCGGCGTCCCTGAGGAACTGGCCGCCTCCTCCGGCGGGGTGGAGCAGGAGCGCAGGGTGGGCGGCGTGCTCCGGCGCCGGGTGCTGTTCACCCCCGGCGAGCACCGGGCCATCGTCGACTGGGCGCCTCCGGCCCAGCTGGGCGCCGTGGTGCACGTGGTCCCCGACCCTGATGAGGAAACCTCCCAGCCCCTGCGCGCCGTCGCCCTGGACCCAGCGGAAGCGGAGGCGGTGCTGGCGGGCGCAGCCAGTGTCCCCGGGCGGCGGCTGTACTCCACCGACCTGCTCGGGGTGACCGGAGGCCCGCCCCCCGGCCAGATCACCTGGCCTACGCCGAGCTGGGCGGACATGCTGGCCGAAGTGCCTGCCATCCGGCTGACGGTGCCCCACCTGCGGGATCTGCCGCACGCCCCGGTGTGGGAGACGCTGGCCGAGCTGCTGGAGGTGGCGGCCCAGTGAGCGCGGGTACCGTGTCGCGGCGACTGGTGGTCGTGCCCAGCGCCGGACGCACCCTGGCTGTTGCCGCCGGAGACGACGTCATCGCGGCGTGGCCGCACATCGCACCGCACGTGCCCGGCGCCTCCGCTGAGCTGCTGCACCCCGGCGAGCATCTGGCGGGCCGCGGCGTCGCTGTCCCGGACGCCCCGCCGGACGCCCGCCGGGTGATCAACGCGCATCTGCATGTGCTGCACCTGGCCGCCGGCACCTTGTGTGTGCACGCCGTCGCGATGCACCGGCCCGGCCAGGGCGCGGTGCTGCTCCTCGGTGGCCACGGCGCGGGCAAGACCCTGGCCGGGCTCGCGCTCGCGGCCCGCGGCTGGCAGTGGCTGGCCGGTGATGTGACCCTGCTCGACGTCGCCGCCGACGGCGGCCCTTTCGTACGAGGCGGCACCACCGCGATCCTCGGCCGACGCGGCGCGGTCCGCCGCTGGTTTCCCGACCTGAGCCTGCCCGAAGTCGGGCCGGCCATCGTCGATCTACGCCGACGCGACATGGCGGCCGCCGGGCCGGGCCGGATCCCGGTGGCGGCGGCGGTGCTCGTCTCCCTCGACACCGACCCTTCCGCGAAGGGCGGCGCTCTCGAGCGCGTGGACCGGCACACGGCGGCCACAGCGTGGCTGCACGGCAGCGGACACCTGCTCGACCGCCTCCTCGACGCCGGGGAGCAGCCGCTGCGGCTGCTGGAGGACGAGCACGCCCAGCGGCAGCGCATCCGGTACGTGCACGCCCTCACCGGCTCGACCGGCTGCTACGCGGTGCGTGGCACCCCGCACGACATCGCCCACCAGGTCGAGCAGCTGGCCGAGGATCGGTGGACGCGGTGACGAGGCGGCCCGCTCACAGGCGCGCCTGGTCCCGGAGGTAGTCGGCGACGGCGGACGCCGCGTCGCTGCCCAGAACGACTCCGTAGTCGATGACCTTCGTGTCGGTCAGGACCAGGCGCAGGCCGCTGGCGGAGGGCAGCACCCGCGTGGGGAGGTTGCTTCGGTCGAGCTGCCGTTGCAGCAACACCGCCTGGGCGATGCGGTAGTCGGTGGCGGAGTAGGCGATGTCGTAGTGCTGAATGAGCACGTGACGAGCGTGCAGGGTCGCGGCGATGACGGGCACATCCCGCGTTTCCAGGTGGCATGCTTCAGCCCGGCCCGGCACCTGGTCGATGTTGGAGGCGTCCGCGTGGGCGATCACCATGGTCGGTGTCGGGCAGATCGCCGCCACGTGCCCCAGCAACGCTTCGGTGAGGTTGGTGTCGGAGGTGTACCAGATGTGCCCGATGGTGCTCTCGTAGATCAGGCCGATCGCGCTGCGGCTGCGCCCGGCCTCCTCGGTGTGCACCGCCGGCACGGCGTGGAGGGTCACATCGCCGACCGTGACCGACGCCCTGCCGGGGCCTTCCGTCTCGGGGTGCGCGAGCGTGACCAGCTCGGCCAGCCCGCCCTCGCCCGCGTGATACGGGGAGAACGCGGCGAACCTCGCCGCGGCCGTCGGGTTGGCCAGCAGCAGTTTGCGGCCGCCGGTGGAGTAGCTGACCATCCCTTCCAGGCAGGGGATCACGTCGGCGTAATGGTCGGGATGCAGGTGGGTGACGGCGATGGCGTCCAGCTCCGACCAGGAGAACAGGCCCTGCTCGATCAGCTGCAGCAGCATGCTGAGTGCGGCCGGGCCGGGGTCGATGAGCACGGTGGTGGTCGCGGTACGGATCAGGTGGCCGCCGGCGCCACCGGCGAGCATCCCGTACCGGCACCCCAGCGCTCCCAGCAGCAGCACCTCGCAGGTGCCGGGCGCCGTCGACCGGGCCGGAGGTTGTGGTTTGACGCGCGCGGGGTGGTGCAGGGCGATGTCGGCTGCGTCGGCCGCCGCCAGGATCGCGATCAGGTCCTCGTCCTGGGCCGTATACAGGTGCGTGAAGTCGGAAGTGCTGCTCATGGGTCTCCTGGCGTCTTGGGGGTCTGATTCAGGCCCTGACGGTGGTGGTACCCGCCGCAGGTCTCAAGCGACTCATCACGGCCAGGGGCGCTGCGCCGTGCGGACGCTCAGACGATCGGGGGGCGGCCGGCGCGGGCCAGGCGCAGCACGGTGGCCCAGGACATCGGCTGGCGCTGCCCGTGCCCGCCCTTGAGCCCTTCCCACAGGCCGGCACCCCAGACGGCGAGGTTCGTCCGCGACCGGATCCGGGCGAGGCTGAGCAGCGTCCACACCGTCAGGTAGATGGGGATGAGGAGGACGGGTAGGCGCCGGTAGGCGAGCCAGACCCGGTTGCGGGCGACGAGCCGGTAGTAGCTGGCGTGCCGGGCGGGGTCGGTGGCGGGGTGGTGGATGACGATGCCGGGCGCGTACCAGCCGGTGCGGCCCAGGTCCCACAGCCGCCACGACAGGTCGATGC
Source organism: Streptosporangium sp. NPDC002721 (assembly GCF_042888905.1). NCBI lineage: Bacteria > Bacillati > Actinomycetota > Actinomycetes > Streptosporangiales > Streptosporangiaceae > Streptosporangium > Streptosporangium sp. NPDC002721. Next base: position 137,912 of record NZ_JBIAQI010000018.1, on the reverse strand, counting down.
CTTCGTGGAAGAGGAAGAAGTGGCCGGGCCACCCGCCGGCCTGCTCGTAGTCGGCGCGGCGTACGAGGACGACCCCTTCGGCCATGACGGTGATGATGCCGGGCCGGGTGGCGTCGCCGGCGCGTAGCCGAGGCACCCAGCGGCGCAGGGTGACACCGGTGTCGGGGTCGGCGATGCGCGGCTGGATGTAGGCGGCGTCGGGGTGGGATCGGGCTTCGGCGACGAGCCGGGCCAGGATGTCGGGGGTGGGCAGGACGGCGTCGTTGTCGAGGAAGAACACGAACTCGCCGCCCGGGTCGCCCAGGGCGTCGGCGCCGACGTTGCGGCCTTCGGGGATGCCCACGTTGACGGGCAGGGCGACGGCGTGAGCGTCGGCGGGCACGTGGTCGGGTTCGACGCCGTTGCCCACGATGACCACCCGCAGTTCGACGTCCTGCTGGGCGAGGAGCGATGCCAGCGCCCGCCGGCACTCGGCGGGGCGGTCGTTCATCGTGAGGACCACCACATCAACGACGGTGGTCTGCGGGCTGGTCATCACGTCTCCCGGACGATGCAGCGCTCTGCGCGACCTGTTGAGGGATGGGCGAGGCAGTGGTTCTTCTCCGGTTCACCCTAGCGTCGCCGTGTTTTAACGTCAGCCACATGCGCATCGGGTGTGGCGCCCGCCCGCGAACTGCGCGGGCGGGCGCCTGCCGGGTCAGCGCTGCCAGAGAGCGTGAAGGGCGGCGATGACCCGGTTCACGTCCTGGGACGTCATGGCGGGGTAGCAGGGCAGGGACAGCTGCCGCGCCGCGACGGTTTCGGTGACGATCAGCGGGTGGGTGGCGGTGCCTCGGTAGAGCTGCAGGAAGTGGACGGGTGTGAAGTGCTTGCTGGTCGCGATCCCGTGGTCGGCCAGCAGGTGGTGGGCGGTTTCGTCGCGGGTGAGCGGCGCGCTGTCCGCGTCGATGAAGATCGAGTAGAGGAACCAGCCGGGCTGCACTCCGGGCAGGACGGTCGGCGTCGCCAGGCCCGGCAGGCCGGTCAGGGCCCGGGTGTAGGTGTCGGCGATCTCGGCGCGGCGAGCGGTGAAGGCGGGCAGTTTGCGGAACTGCTGGACGCCGAGGGCGGCGGTGACGTCGGACATCACGTACTTCAGGCCGGGGGCGACCACCTCGTAGTCGGCGGTGCTGCGGGTGCCGTGCCGCTGCCACACCGACGAGTCGATGCCGTGCCGTCCCAGCAGGCGAGCATGCTGGACGAACCGGCTCAGGCCGACCAGCATGCCGCCCTCCCCGGTGGTCATCACCTTGTTGGGGTAGAAGCTGAAGACCGCCAGGTCGCCGACACTGCCGGCGCGTTGTCCGTCGCGGCTGGCGTGCAGGGCGTGGGCGGCGTCCTCGATCAGCAGGAGTCCGTGATCGTCGGCCAGCTTGCGGAACGCGCGCAGGTCGCACGGATGCCCGCCGTAGTGCATGACCACGATCGCTTTCGTGCGGTCGGTGATGGCGGCTTCGGCTGCCTGCGGGTCGATGTTGAACGTGGCCCGTTCCACGTCGACGAACACGGGGCGGGCCCCGACCTGCAGGAGCGCGTTCGGAGCGGCGCAGAAGGTGAGACTCGGGGTGATCACCTCGTCGCCGTCGCCGATACCGGCGGCGAGGAAGGCGAGGTGGAGGGCCGCGGTGCACGACGACACCGCGAAGGCGTCCTCAACGCCGAGCGCGTCCCGCACCTCCCGCTCGAACCGGGTCGCTTTGGGGCCGTGGGTCAGCCACCCCGAACGGAGGGTGTCGATGACTTCGGCGATCTCCTCCTCGCCGATCGACGGACGGTTCCACGGCAGCAGCAGCGGCGCTTCAACGGGCGGGATCATCGTGCGCTCCATTCGGCGGTCGCGTACTCGCCGTACATGTGTTCACATTCGGCGGACCGCAGGGCGCCGATGTGCCCGGCTTCGCGGGACGCCACCAGGCCCTTGAAGTTGTCGTACTCGGGCAGGTCGGGGTCGCCCACCTCCTTGGTGGCCACCGCTTCGGCGACCTCGTTCACACCCTCACGCAACTGGGTACCGCACACGCCGGGGAACGCGGCCGCGAGCCGGGCGAAGGACGTCCGGTAGTCGCGGGCGTCTGCCTCGTCCCGTTCGGGGCCGCGGTCGATGCGTGAGCCGGGCACCGCCGCTTCGATGGTTTCGGCGATCTCGGCGATGGTGAAGTTCTCGCGGTCGGAGCCGACGTTGAAGGTTCGCTGCCCGTCGGGGGTGTCGAGCGTGGCGGCGAGCACCTGGGCGACGTCGGCGACATGCACCAGGGGGCGCCGCTGCGAGCCGCCGTTGAGCGGGATACGGCCGGTCGTGACGGCTTGGGCGGTCATGCGGTTGACGACCGAGTCCAGGCGCTGACGCGGAGAGCGCCCGTACGCGGTCGCCAGCCGCAGCACCGTCAGGTCGGCGCGGCCCTCCAGCAGGGAGGCCAGCCGCTGTTCGGCCAGGACCTTGGTGCGGGCGTAGATGCCCAGCGGGTTCGGGGCGGTGTCTTCGTCGACGGTGCCTTCACGGCTGCCGTAGACGCTGCAGGAGGAGAAGAACACGTAGTGGGGGACACCGACAGCGGCGGCGATCTTCGCGGCGATGACGGGGGAGGCGTAGTTGAGTTCGACGGCGAGCCGCTCATCGACGGCGCACGCCGGTTCGCCGACCAGGCCGCCGAGGTGCACGACCGCGTCGGCGTCGGTCATCGCGTGGCGCAACGCCGTAGGGTCACGCAGGTCGGCGTTGACGAAGGCCGAGACGGTGGGCATCAGGCGGTGCGGGTGGTCGTTGCGGTGGTAGATCAGGCCGTCGACCACGGTGACGTGGTGGCCGAGACCTGTCAGGTATGGGGTGGCGACGGTGCCGAGGTAGCCGGCGCCGCCGAGCAGGACGATACGCAACGGAAATCCTTTCCGATGGGGTGGGTGAAGTCGTGCAGGTGCGGGCGGCCGCCGGTGGGGCGGCGGCCCGGCGTGAAGGGGCGGCGGCGGTGGTCAGCCGCCGCGAGGAAACGCGGCCCTGCCCAGAGCGGTGCTGCGCAGGTCGGTGAGACGAGGCACGAAGATCACGTCGAGTTGCTCCACCGGGTGGAGCAGACCCCGCTCACAGGTCTCGGCTTCCCACACCGTGCAGCCGGCCACCGCCGGCGACGCCGGATTGACGCCGATCTCCCCTTTGGGCAGCGTGCCGTTGAACGGGGTGGGGATCTTGTGGGTGTTCCAGTAGTCGTACACCTCCAGGGCTTTGGCCTGCTCGAACAGGGGAAACAGCTGCGGGTAGCGCTGGAGGCGCCGCATCTCCCGGAAGACGAGCTGACCGAGCAGGCCAGGTGCGGCCGCCGCGAGCGTGTCGAAGTCGCAGCCTTGGAAGGTGACGGAGGCCGCGTCCTGGGACGGGGCAAGGGCCAGGCAGGCGAACAGGTGCGGCAGGCGACGCCGGACGTAACCGGCCGCGCCCGGCGCCAAACCGGATTCGACCTGCCCGACGAGATGCACCAGCTGGTTGTGGTCCGGGCCGAAGAGCGTCAGGTCGAACAGGCGGCCCATGCTGGCCACAGCGGAGAACGCCAGCTGCTTGTACAGGCGGTTGTTCATCTCCCCGGACGCCTCGGCGTACGCCTTGGTCTGGGGCGCCGTCGAGTGGAGCATCAGATACTCCGACAACACCTCGAAGTACAGGTAGCCCAAGAACGGCAGGTCCTGCACGGCGGCGGCGAGACGGTCGATGAACTCGGCGTCCGGGGTGCGGCTGCCGCAGGCGTTGGCCAGCACCACGTCGAGGAACCCGGCCGCCGCACGGACCCGTTTCACCGCTGTCCGGCGCAGCTGGTCGTCTTCGGCGCCGGTGAGGAAGGCGCGGTGGTTGAGGTAGGTGCGCAGGTGGATGCCGCCCAGCCGCAGATAGTCGAGCCCCTTGGCGGGCACCGGCCCATCAGGGATGATCTCGATGACCATGGTTCGGGTGTCGTGTTTCGTCTCCAGCAGGTAGGCGCCCAGGTTGTGAGGGCGTAAACCGCCGGGTTCCTGGGTGAGGGGGGCGCAGTACAGCGCCCCCACCAGGCAGCCGGCTGAGGCGTGCAGCTGCCCGCTGGAGCGGATCGCGTCCAGCGCCGTGGTGATGTGCATCAGGTGGATCGGCTGCCCGCTGGTCAGCGCCTGCAGCATCGCGTTCCTGCGCAGCAGCCAGCCGTTGGGGGTGTCGAGGTGGAGGCGACGCCAGTCGGCTTCGCTGTCGGCGAGTCCAGCCGGGCCGGGCCGCGCGGCCGGGCCGGTGTAGTCGGTGTAGTCGGTGTGGGCGTAGTCCCATTCAGCGTCGTGCATGGCGGTTCTACCGTCCGTTGCTGAGGGTGTGCAGGGCGTGGGTGAGTGCTTCGTGGTGGGTGGCGCCGTCGAGCCGGGCCTGTTCGCTTCCGGCCATCAGGTCGAAGGCGATCGGCGGCAGCCAGCCGGGGAGGGCGAGCCGCAGGTGTGAGGGGTTGGGCCACCAGCGTTGGAGCGGCAGCCGGTAGCGGTCCAGGCAGTCGGCGGCCTTCAGCAGGTCGACGAGCAACGGGTCCTGCTGGTAGGCGCGGGCCTCGGCCAGCGTGAAGGCGCTGTAAGGGATGTTGTGCAGGCCGATGGCTGTCGCCGCCCACGCCACGGCGCGGTCGGGCACAGGGTGGCCAAACGCAGCCGTTACGGTGCTGCTGTTGCGGGTGAACCAGTCGGCGGCCCGTTTGCCGTGCTCGCGGTCGTCGCGGTCGTCGTGGCGTCGGCAGTCGTGCACCGCGGCGGCCGTGCACAAGGCCGCGGTGTCGTCGCGGCTCAGGCCGTGCTCGTGGGCGAGCAGCGACGCGAGGACGCAGACGCGGGCGCCGTGGCGGATGCCGTGGATGGAGTCGGTGAGCAGCGGGTTCGCGAACCAGGCGGCCTCCGGTATCAGCAGAAGCGGCCGGTGCGGCAGGGCGGGAGCGGCTCCCACGATGGGCCGGCGCCGGATGAGCCAGGTGAGGGTGTCCTGGTCCATGACCTGGTGGGCTGGCAGGAGGCGCTGTTCGGCGAGTTCCCTGAGCGATGCGCTGTTCGGCGCCTGTGAGGTCATGGTCCTCTCCCGAAAGTCGGTGATGGTCGAGCAGGGGGCGCTGCAGCCGGTGGTGTTCGGCGGCGCCGCGGCGGCCGAGGACGCTCAGACCTGATGCGTGGCCGAAGGGGGTGGGCCCCGCCGCGCGGCCTGCTGCTCGGCGGGGCCCGATGGTGGTGAAGTGCCGTCAGGCGACGGCCGCGACCGCGTTGTTCTTCAGCCACGGCGGAATCGCTTCCGGGGTGGCCTGCAGCCACTTCACGTACCGGTCGATGCCGTCGTTGATGGTGATGCGCGGCTGCCAGCCCAGCAGGGTCCGGCTGAGGGTGGTCGAGGCGTAGGCGCCCAGCGGGTCGCCCAGCGGGCGGGGCGCGTTGACCAGCTGCGCCGCCGGGTAGTGGGTGGCGATGCGTTCGGCGATCTGACGTACCGACGTCGCGATGCCACTGCCGACGTTGATGGTCTGGCCGGCGGCCCCGTCGGTGAGCAGCGCCAGCACGGTGGCGCGGGCGATGTCCTCCACATGCACCATGTCCCGCACCTGGTGTCCGCCGCCGTTCAACTGCAGCGGCAGGCCCAGATGGGCGGACATGGCCAGGCAGGCGACCATCCAGGAGTGCGAGCCGGGCTTGGGCACCTGCGGGTCGCCGTAGACGCTGAAGTAGCGCAGCACCGTGTACTCGGTGTAGCTGCCGTCGAGCATCAGCCGGACCTGGTGCTCGGCCCACAGCTTGGAGTTGGCGTACACCGAGATCGGCCGCGCGGGCTGCTCCTCGGTGAACTCGGCGATGCTTCCGGTGTCGGCGGAGCTGTCGCCGTAAACCGCCGCCGAGGAGATGAACACCAGCCGCCTCACCGAGGGGGCGTTCAGGACTTCTTGCAGGATGGTCTGCGTGCCGTGAACGTTCGCGGCGAACGCGGTCGCAGGCTCCCTCGTGCAGGCGGCCACATCGGCGTAGGCGGCGGCGTGGATGACGTAGTCGGCGCTGCTGACCAGCGTGCGGACGGTGGCGGCTTCGCGAACGTCACCCAGGACGATTTTCGTCCCCTCGTTCAGGCCGAAAAGGCCACGGACCGGATGCGGGTAGGCGTCCATGCTGTCCAGCACCACCGGGTCGGCGCCGACGGCGGCGAGCAGCCGCACGATGCGGCTGCCGACGAGTCCCGCGCCGCCGGTGACGAGCACACGGGCACCGTTGAGGTAGTCCAGGTAAGGACGAAGGTCAGCGAACACGTCTGGATCAGGCAGATGAGTATCCACGGCATGGAACCCTTCGGACGGGGGAATGAGCACCGCGCAGATGAAGGACGACGGTTCGTTTCCGGGCGTCCCACAACTTCGGTGCGGCTAAAGAATCCGCTGCGGACCAGGTCCCGGGCCAGTACTTTGAGGGTCGCGGAAGGTGGCGAAAACCTCATCCTGAGTCACGAAGACTGCGGGGAAGTAATGGCCGGAAACACCGTGAACTCTCAACTGCAGGCGTGGGTCGACGCCAGCGGCCTGTCTCTGGGAGAGATCAGCCGCAGGGTCGGTGCCCTGGCCAGGGACCGCGGATACCGCCAGGTCGCCCCGGACACCACGCGGGTGCGGCGGTGGCTGAATGGGGAGCAGCCCCGCCCGCCTGTGCCCGAATTACTAGCTTATGTTCTCTCTGAGGAGTTACGCCGACCCTTAACACCCAGTGACCTTGGTCTAATGACCGTCGCTTTGCCACTGGATACCATTGAATTGCCGCTGCTACGAGAACCCGCTGCGGAGACCTTGGCCAGATGGACTCGGATGGACCTGCTGATGCCTGATCGCCGTGAAGTCCTCAACCTCGTCGTCGGTGCCCCGCTGATCGCCAGCACCTCACACCTGCTTGAGGCGGTCGGCCGTCCGCTCAGCCGCCGCCAGGCTGGTTTCGGCACCGACACCGTCACCGCCCTGGAAGAAGTCACCGCTGCCTTCGCACGGCTGGAATCAGCGCACGGCGGCGCCCTGTACCGCTCTGCGATCGTCGGCCAGTTCGCGGAAGTCATGCGCCAGATCCAAGACGGTGTCCCCGAAAGTCTTCGCGTCCGTGTCTTCGCCACCACAGCTGACCTGGCCGCGCTTGCCGGATGGACCAGCCACGACGCTGGCCGCTACGGCGCCGCGCAGCGGTACTGGTCATACGCCCTCTACGCCGCCGGCGAGGCGGGCGTACCCGGTCGCGGAGCGGAGATCGCCACCCGCATGTCACACCAGATGATCTACCTGGGGCGGTTGCATGACGCGCTCGCGCTGCTTGACCTCGCAGCGGCCCGCGCGCAACGCGACGGCCAGGTGGCGGTCCAGGCGCTCGTGCAATCCCAGACCGGTCGCGTCCATGCAGGCTTGGGCCAGCCCGACGAAGCCGCCCGTCACCTCGGTCACGCTGACGAACTCCTCGCTCAGATCACGGACACCCCCGAGTGGGTCGCCTACTTCGATGACGCCGAGCACGCCGGCGCCCGAGCGGTCAGCGCCCGCGATCTCACCCACCTCGGACACCGTGGGCACCGCGCCAGCCCTCACTTCGAAGCCGCACTGCGGCTGCGCAAGCCAGGGTTCGACCGGGTACAGACGATGGACCTGATCGGCTTGGCTGCCGCGCTCCTCGATGAGGGCGACCTTGACCGGGCCGCCGCCGCTGGCCGCCAAGCCCTGGAGAGCGCTGGCCTGCAGTCGGCCCTTGTAGCGGCCAGGCTCAACACCTTGTTGTCTGCTGCGAACCGGCACCGTACGGCCGAGATCATTGAACTCCGCGCTCAGGCTGCGGACTTCGCGGCCCGCGCGCCGATCACTTCTCAGGTCGCTGCCTGACCGGGGTGCTCCCGCTCGTCGAATCAACGCCTGCCAGTGCGGTCGCCGAGATTCGTGCGCCTATTTAGGTAGAGGGTCAGGCTGTCAATGAATAATACTCCGGCCCGGTCGCTCATGGGGCGATGAGGTCACTTACCCGGATGCAACTATCTATCGTTCCATTGGCGGGGAGAAAAGAGTCGCATATTTTTATTTCTTTGAGGTTGGTTGATGCGGGGACGCTGGCATATGCCGTGACGTAGTAGGGGGTTCCGGGCTGCAGGTTCGGTGGGCGAAAAAAGGGCCAGGGGGTGGGGGTGGGGGTGGCGTTGTTTTCGAGATAATCCTTTGTTACGGGAGCGTCGTCTACCCGAAGTGGAGCACATCCGAACTTTGTGTTACACCCTGGGTGTTGTGCAAGGAGCAAGGGTTTTCCGGCAGTGGTAGGCCGGTCGGTTAACTCCCCCTTGATTTGAACGAGAACTATGAGGAAGAGTTCGCCGCTGCTTGCCGATTTATCCTTGTAGACTGGCGCTAATTTAGCCGATATGCCTTGCAAGGTGTAGGGGAGATCGTTGTGGTTAATGCGGATCACTGTGCCGCGCGGTTCGGAGATCTGCATCTCTGAGGACGGGACGGTCGGTGCGCTGCCGCATGCCGCGAGAAATATGAGAAGAAATGATAAGGCGGCTGATCGGTGCAGTGAACTCACTTGGCTTCCTAATGGTGAAGATGCGCTTGAGGTAGCGATACGGGATGGTACGCATGATGTCGAGAGCAGCGCAGCTTTTCGGAAATATCTAACCGATAGGGTGTTTGTATGGGTGTGTGTAGCAATAAGTCCTAACAAGACCCGATAAGTCCTATTGAATGATAGAATTAGAAAATATTTAGATCTTGAGCAGGCTGCCTTCTGGGCTCAACCTGCTTCTCAATGCACTCAGCTAAAGTTGGCCGACCGACCAGTGATTTCCACCCAGGCTTGGTGAACTGGGCCGCATCGTGAGACGGCATCAGGTGTGCCCCACGGATCCCGGACAGAGGGCAATTTGAACGCGTCGGTGACGCTCGCCATGCGTGTTCCCAGGAGGGCGAGAGCTGCCCGCTAGGCTGAGCGGTGCGCCGCTGAGCTGAGGGCCGGGCACCCTGCGTCAAACGGGAGCCCGTGACGTGACCAGCTTCCAGGCCGGTGGGTCGCCGTGAAGAAGGTGGCGCGCGAGCTCGTCGCGGCCGCCCAGCGGTGGACAGCTCGCCGCTTCCGCACCGCCCAACCCGACCAGACCTGGCAGCACCGGGCGTGGAGTTACTACGACAACACGCCGGAAGTGCGGTTCGCCGCCACCTGGATTGGCAACGCCATGGGCAAGGCCCGCCTGTTCGCCGGGGCGCGTGACAAGGACGGCACGGTCACGCCGCTGCCCGACTCCCACCGCGCCTCCGAGCTGGTCGCCTCGGTCGCGGGCGGCCCGGCCGGGCAGTCGGAGCTGCTCTCCGGATTTGGCCCGCACCTGGTCGTCGCAGGGGAGGGCTGGATCGTCATCCGGCCGATCGAGGACTCCCGCACGGGCCAGGTACGCGGCGAGGACTGGCGGGTCCTGTCGGTGCTGGAGATGTCGTCCAAAGGCCAATCGCTGGAAGCCGAGATCGACGGCGATCTGGTGGAGATTCCGCCGCACGACCCGAGCAAGCCTGATGATCCGATGGCGCCGGTCGCGATTCGCGTGTGGGACGCCCACCCTCGCCGCCACATCGAGGCCGACTCGCCCATCCGGTCGTCGCTGACGCTGCTGGAGGAGCTGCGGCTGCTGAACGCTGCCGTCGCGGCGATCGCCCGCTCCCGCTTGACCGGCCGGGGGGTGTTGCTGGTGCCGCACGGCACCCGTTTCCCGACCAAGGGCGGGGCGACGCTCGACGGCGAAGAAGACGACCTGCTTGAGGTGTTCATGCAGGTCGCCGAGACAGCCTATAAGGACCCCGAGAGCGCGGCAGCCGCGGTACCGATCATCTTGGAGGTACCGGCCGACGCCATCGGCAAGATCGAACGGTTGACGTTCGAGTCGAATTTCGATGACTTGGCGATGCGACTGCGCGAGGAGACGATCCGCCGGTTCGCCACCGGCTTGGACACTCCAGCGGAGATTCTGCTGGGAACTGGGGAAGTAAACCACTGGTGTACTGTGGGGGCTGTGGAAATTATGACTGTCGCAGGTTGGAAAACCTACGATCAGCTCACGGTCGGCGAACTCGTCCTCACCCTCAACCACGAGACTGGCCTATCAGAGTGGCAACCCCTCGTAGCCGTCAACACCTGGGATGTCGTCAACAAGCCCATGATCACGATTAAGGGCAGGCGACACACCTCGATCACGACCGCCAACCACCATTGGCCGCTTCTCACTGGCCGCACTCGCAGCCGCACCTGGACGACCAGTGGCGAACTCGCCGCCGCCGCTCACCGGGACGGACCGGACACACAGCGCCAGGAATACCTCATCCTCTCCGCCCCACACGCCAACCTGCCCACGGAACCGAAGTACAGCGACGCCCTGGTGGAAGTCGTCGCCTGGTACTTCACCGAAGGAACCGCAGGCGTCCGCCACGGCCGCAATACGCCGAAGGTCTCCATCTATCAGTCACACCACATCAACCCCGACAACTGCGACCGCATCACACGTGCCCTGACCGCCCTGTTCGGCCCAGCCAGCGACACCCTCGATAAGGGCGGGCGCTACGCCAGCCCCGACTCGGTCGCCCGCCGCGAGGAAGCCAAACGGCTGCGCGCCGAGAACCCAAAGATGACGAACGTCGATATCGCCCGCCAGCTTGGCGTCTCCAAAACGATGGTCGGCAAGTACCTCACCAACGACAGCAAGACCCGCGACGCCGTGCCGCGCTGGCGAATAACCATCCCATCGAACCGTCGACTAACTCAGTTCCGCCTGAACTCGGCCGCCGCCGAGCTGATCCTGGAGCACGCCCCCGGCCGAATCGTCACCCTTGACTTCATCCACTCCCTCACCGCCGCGCAGCTGGAGCTGTTCATCGACACTGCGGTCCGTGGAGACGGCCACTATATGCATGGCAAAACACCGGTGTTCGGGCAAAAGGACCCGAGCATGTGTGACGCCTTCGAACTGGCTCTGATTCTGTCCGGGCGCTCGTCATACCGGTCTAAGCACACCACCTTTGGAGCCTCGGCAGACGGGCCGCGGGAGAAGACGCAGCACATGGTCGTCGGCTCGGACAGAACGACATTCGCGCCGCGAGGTCGTAGCTTCACCGAAGAGTCCTACACCGGCACTATCTGGTGCCCAACCACGCCGAACGGCACGTGGCTGGCCCGCCATGAAGGAACGGTGTTCTACACCGGTAACTCCGGCTGGCAGTTGAAAGAGGAGGCCATCACGCTGGCGGTGGAGCCGCGTCTGGGCACCATTGCTGATGCGCTGACCACCCAGTGGCTCCGGCCCATTCTCGAAGACGAAGGCGTCGCTGACGCCGGCGAGGTGCTGGTCTGGTACGACTCCAGCACGCTGCGGGTCCGGGCCAACCGGCCGCAGACCGCACTCGAAGTACATGATCGCGGCGCGATTTCGGACGCGGCGCTTCGCCGGGAGACCGGGTTCGACGACGACGACGCCCCCGACCAGGAAGAGCTCGCCGCGCGCCGCCAACGCAACGGGCTGGGCGAGAACCCCGCCGGCCAGGAGCAGCTGCCCGTCGACGAGTCGCAGGCGATGCCGGACATGCTGCCCGCGGCTGCCACGCCTCCGCCGGAAGGGAATCGGGTGGCGGCTACGGCGTGGATGGGCGCCCGCGGTCGCGAGCTGGCCGAGCAGCTGAAAGCCCAGCATGGGCTCAGCGACGAGGAGCTGAGCGACCTGCTGTACGCGATGGTTCTGCTGCGGGCGGAGGCGCGCCATGGCGGATGATGTGCGGGCCGGGCAGCGCGCTGATGTCGCTCGCGCGCTGGTGGGGCTGGAGCCGATGGTGGAGCGGGTTGTGCGGGAGGCGCTCGACCAGGTTGCCAACCGTTACGCCGCCTCCCTGCGGGCGGCCGGCGTCACCGTGGAGGACCTGGCCGTGCTGGTCGCCCAAGGCGAGCCGGTCGACGACGCCGACGCCCGCCGGGTCGCCGACCTGTGGGCGGCGATGATCGCCTTTATCCTGCTGGCGTTGCTGACCGTGTTCGGCGCCGCGATCGTCGCCGCCCGGCGGACACTCGGCACCCCCGCCGATCGCTCAAACGGCCGTTCTGACGGCACTCGTGGTGAGCGCGGTGGGCCGGCCCAGCCCGCACCGGCCGAGCAGCCGCAGGAGCCCGACCAGCCTGGTGAGGTGTCTGACCTGGTCGACGTGTACCTGTATCGGCCGCTGGAGCTGCCGGACGCGGTCCGCGCCTACCTGTCGGCGGCCGAGAACCGGCTGCGTGACATCGGCGACAGCTTGTGGCAGGCCGCCCGGCAGGCGCTCGCCGACGGTGTCGCCGTCGGCGACACCATGGCCGGCCTGCGCGCCCGTCTGCAGGCCATCTTCGCCGAGGGCGGCGCCCAGCTCGGTGAAGCCCGCGCCGCGCGCATCGCCCGCACCGAGACGCTCGCCGCCTGGAACTGGGCGCAGCTGCATGTGGCCCGCACCCAGCCCGCCGCGATGCGGCCGCTGTACAAGAGCTGGCTGGCGACTCTCGACCTGCGCACCCGCGACGAGCACTTCCGCGCCGACGGCCAGACCGTCGCCCTGGACGCCGACTTCCAGGTCGGAGGAGAACTCCTGGACTTCCCCGGCGACCCCACCACCTCGGCGAGCAACGTCGTGAACTGCCGGTGCTCCATGACCTTCCACGACCAGGCCGACCCGCCCGCCGACGACGAGGGCCGCCAAGGGCTGTCCGCTCAAGAGATCAAAGACATCGTGCGCGCATTCGAGGAGCGAAGAATCGTGAGAGACAGCCACATCAGCGCCGCGTCCGGAGGGCCGTACACCGGCGGCATGATCGCGCTGGTGCCGTCGCAGGCCGACCTTGACCGGCTCGCCGTCGACGGCGGCGAACTCCGTGAGGACCTGCACCTGACGTTGCTGTTCCTCGGAGACGTCAACGGCATCAGCCCCAAACAGCGCGCGGAGATCATCGACCAGATGCGGGGGATGGTCGCCCAGCTGGGCGACGAGCAGCAGATCGACCTGCCGATCCGGGGCGACGCGTTCGCCATCAGCGCCTTCAACCCGTCCCCCTCCGACCAGGACACCTGCATCGTGGTGGGTGTGGGCGGCGCCGACCTCGCCTCGGTGCAGCGGGCGGTGGCCTACACCGTGGGGGACGTGTTCACCTACCCCGACCAGCATGCGCCGTGGGTGCCGTACGTCACCTTGACCTACACCGACGACCTGGCCCAGGTCGCCGACCGCACCGGGCCGATCATCTTCGACCGGCTTCGGGTGGCGTTCGCCGACGACGTCGTCGACATTCCGCTCGGAGAGTCCACCGCCGAAGGAGAGACCATGCCTGATCAGGACCTGTCCGCTGCCGTTCCGTCGCCGCGCCGCTGGTCGACGCCCGGGGACACAGCGCTCGCGTTCGAAAACCAGGAGACCGGCGACGGCCGGATCTTTGCCCCGCGGTCGCTGTACTGGGACGGCGACTCCTGGCCGCTGCAGTACGCCGACGAGATGCAGGGCGGCCACAAGGGCGCCATCCTGGCGGGCGCCATCCAGCAGGTGAGCCGCGACGGCGGACGCATCCCCGGCTCGGGCGTCATCTACCCGAACATGGAAGCCGGAGCAGCCGCCCTGCAGGCGCTGGAGCAGGGGGCGCCGCTCGGCGTCAGCGTGGACCTGGACGACATCGACATGGAGTTCATCGACCGGCGCCCAGCCCCGGAGCGGGCAGCCGAAGACGACGGCGTGATCCTGCTCGCCTCCCTCAAGGCGGCGTCGGTCATGCAGCTCCCGGACGGCGCCTGGTCGATCCGCGCCACCCAGATTGTGGAGTGGACGACCGGCGACCAGGGTTCGATGAGCGGCGACGGGCTGAAGGCGGCGCTGACGGCGGCCGGGATCCTCACCGCGGCCGCCGGAGACAACGACACCAAGACGGGCGACGTGTTGTTCTCCGAGGCGTCGGGCGACTTCGTCATGCGCATCACGAAGGCCAGGCTGCGCGGCGCCACCCTGGTCGCCATGCCGGCGTTCGCGCAGGCCCGCATCACGCTGGACCCGGTCGAGGCCACCGGGCCGGGGCTGGCCGCGAGCGACTGCGAGGAGTGCGACGCCTCCGAGCCGCAGGAGCCGCAGGAGCTGCTGGACCCGCTGACCGCGTCGGCGTGGCACGAGCTGCAGGCGCTGCCCGCCCTGCCGGCGGCGTGGTTTCGGGAGCCGACTGTCGAAGAGCTGCCGCCCGCGTCGGGCGGCGTCCACTACGTCGAAGGCCGCATCTACGGATGGGTGGCTCAAACGGGCGTTCCACATGAGGGGTTCCCAGGTCGGAAGCTGACGATCGACCAGCTCGGCGACATCGACATGAGCGCGTTCCTGCGCAGCCGGTTCAACCTGGACGACGGCACGACCGTCGCGGTCGGCGCCATGACCATGAACGTCGGCCACCACCGTGACGGCGCCGAATGTGAGACGGCCAGCTGCCAGTTCGACGACACCCGCACCGTCGCCGGGGTGATCACCGTGGGGATGAACGAGCGCGGCATGTGGTTCAGCGGCGCGGCCGCGCCGTGGCTCAGCGACTGGGACCGGATGGTATTCCAGGCGTGCCAGCCCAGCTACCACATGCGGCAGAACCCCAACGGGCAGTGGGCGCTGCGGGCGGTCCTGACCGTCCCGGTGCCCGGGCACCCGTCGCGCCTGGCCGCCTCCGCCGTGATCAGCCGGTCGAACATGGCGCTCACCGCCGCCGCCGTCCCCCCAACGGTGCCCGCCGCTCCGGAGATCGACTACGAGCGGCTGGCGGCGGCGCTCGCCCCCGCGGTGGTCGACGAGATGGAACGCCGGGACGCGGCCCGCGCCGAAATCGAGGCCCTGTCCGCTGAGCTCGCGCCAATCCGTGCCGAACTCGCCCAGGGCCTGGCCGTCGCGGTGAAGGCCGCCTGATGGTGTGCCGCCCGTGCGCCGCCCGCGCTGCCGCAGCCCCGGTGTGGCAGGTGAAGGACGTCGGCGGCCGTGTCGTCTATGAGAGCACGTCCCGGTCGGCTGCGGACGCGGTCGCCCAGCGCTACCCGAACAGCCAGGTCGGACCTGCTAGTGTGATGCGCCGCAAATCCAGAGGGTAACTATTTCTTTGATGGCTGGCTGGCTGGGTTGATCTTGGCGAGGTAGTCGGCGAGGGACTTGAGGATCTCGTCGGCGGTCTTGGTCCAGGTGAACGGTCTGGGGTCCTGGTTCCAGGTGTCGATCCAGGCTTTGATGTCGTCTTCGAGGGCCTTGACGGAGGTGTGGACTCCGCGGCGGATGAGTTTGTCGGTCAGTAGTCCGAACCAGCGCTCGACCTGGTTGATCCATGACGAGCCGGTCGGGGTGAAGTGGACGTGGAAGCGCGGGTGCCGGCTCAGCCAGGTTCTGATCTCGGCGGTGTTGTGGGTGGCGTAGTTGTTGCACACCAGGTGCACGTTGAGCTCGGCGGGGACGGCCTTGTCTATGGTGACCAGGAACTTCTTGAACTCCAGGGCCCGGTGGCGGCGGTGGAGTTCGCCGATGACGGTGCCGTCTGCGACGTTGAGGCCGCAAACAGGCTGGTGATGCCGTGCCGCAGGTAGTCGTGGGTGCGGCGTTCGGGCATGCCCGGCATCATCGGCAGGACCGGCTGGGACCGGTCCAGAGCTTGGATCTGGGACTTCTCATCGACACAGAGCACGACCGCCTTCTCGGGCGGGTTGTGGTAGAGCCCGACGACATCGACCACCTTGTCGACGAACTGCGGGTCGGTGGAGAGCTTGAAGCTGTCTTGCAAGTGCGGCTTGAGGTCGAACTTCTTCCAGATCCGCCCGATGGTCGACTTCGACAGTCCCGTGCGGGTGGCCATCGAGGCCCGAGACCAGTGCGTGTCGTTGCCGGGTGTGGACTCCAGCGTCGCCACCAGCACGTCCTCGACCTGGTCGAGCAGGATCGAAGGCGGCCTGCCCGGACGCGGCTCGTCTTGCAAGCCGTCCAGCCGCTTGTCGAAGCGGAAGGCCAGCCCGCGCCACTCCTTGATCTTGTTGATGCAGCGTTCCACCGTGTTGCGCTGCCGGTAGAGATCGGGGTCATGGCTGACCGGGCGGCCGCCGCGGGAGCCGCGCTTCTTGCGGTTGGCTGCCTAGTCGCTCTTCTCGGGGATGGCGGCCTTGATGCCGCGTTGACGCAGGTAGACGCGGTTGGAGCGGGAGGAGTAGGCCTTATCGGCGGCCACCGCGCCCGGGAGAGTACGCGGGCGCCCTACGCGTAGGCGGACCTTGATCCGGGAGAGCACGGCGCGAAACTGCGGACTGTCGCCGGCTTGGCCCGGGGTCAGGACGAAGGACAACGGACGGCATCGCCGGTCGGAAGACAGGTGGATCTTGCTGGTCAGTCCGCCTCGTGAGCGGCCCAGCTCGGCTGCCGTCAGTCGAAGTCTGCGCCGTAGTCGCAACCGTCGGCCTCCACCCGGATCCCCGTTGTCGTCCCCGCCGTCGCCGGGTCCGCCGTCTTGAGGGATTTGCCCCTTTGTCGCAGCCTCCTTTCCTGTTCAACGGCCTCGTCCAACGCCCTGGCCAGCTCGCCGTCCAAGACCATCCCGACGGCGTGGTGGTGAGCCCGGGCCGTGGCGGAATCCACGCTGACCAGGTCGAGGTCGACCTGCCCGCGGGCTGCGGCCTCGGCGATCATCGCCTGCATCAACTGCTCGAAGACGCCCGCCGTCGCCCACGAACGGAACCGGTCGTAGACGGTGGACCACGGCCCGTACTCCGCAGGCAGATCCCGCCACGGGCAACCAGGCCCGAAACCGCCACATCACGGCGTTGAACTGCAGTCGCAGGTCAGGGATCGGGCCTCGCTCACCCAAGGGCAGGTGCGGCTCGATCAAGGACCATTCCTCGTCGGTGAGGTCTCCACGCGCCATAGCGATGGCCTACCAGGACCGGAAACCACAGCGCAGGCAATCCCTCTGATCTCAACTCCGTACAGGCCCTAACGAGATGACGCATGCGCTGTTGCTCTATCAGGGGCTGGGAGCAACAGCCTGGGCACATCAGGATCTCTTCGCATCTCAAAACTTTTCGGACCCAAAAACCCGATGGAAAAGGATCACTGTTCATTCTGGATGGTGAGACAGAATGAACACCAAGCCTTATCCTGATATTTCCTTTTATCGGCGAGCTCGCTACAGCTGCTCGTGGCCGAAGTTTTTCCAAGGACCGGATCATGTCTACCGCTTAACCGATGCACTGACGCTTGGGCACGTCACGTGAGAAGGTAGGTCTCGTCGATTTCGCCGCCACGGGCCAGCAACGGAAGAATGCGATCGGTTGATCTCAACGCCACTTCGGCCTTCAGCCGGAAACGCGCCTTCAGCCTGGTTCCGGTCGGCGCGCTCACCAGCAGCCGGAGTTCGCGATCGCTGTGCGGATACTCCTCTTGCAGCGACAGAAAATCCCAGTAGCCTCGCTGGAAAGACGGTCCTGAACTCAGAATCTGAGGATAGTATACGGTGCGCGTCTCGGAGCGCTCCCGACTGGTCTCCGCACTTAGAAGAGTCGGGACGACCTCGAAGTTCAGTGCCGCACCTACGATCGTCTTGATTTCCACCGGACTTTCACCGCGAATCTCACGGGGTGACATATCTCGAATCACGGCCTTCGCCGTGCCGCTGAAGTCCACGACCAGTCGCGCCCACCGGAACCGGCATCGCGGATGGGCGTGAACGATACAAGTGAGCGGAATATCAAAATAGGACTGAGTGGGATCGCAGGGCGGTTCGGCCGGGACCTCGACCGTCGGCCCCTTAGCCAGGGCGATGCGGTTCTGCCGGTTCAGCAGACGGATGTCGTCGTCGCCGACGATGGCGGCACCGCGCCGAGTCTGCTCTCGCAGCACCTCCGTATCAACATCAAGATCTGATTCGAAGAGCGTGGAGAACTCCGGACCTGTAGCCATGTCACACATTCTAACGCCAATCGCCGACGAGCGTGAATGGCGCCCAATGATAGAAGCCGGCCCAGCCAGGAACCGCTCTGGTGTCTACAATCGCCTGTCGTAGCGCATCGGCCTTGTTTATTCCGGTTTCCCAGTAGTATTGGTAGAACCGCCTCATGAGAAATTCTGTCGAATCGTCGGCGACCTCCCATAGACTGACCAGTACAGATGCGGCGCCCGCGTAGAGGAGCGCCCGAGTGAGCCCGATCAGCTCATCCCCCGGCCGGTTCTCGTTGATCCCGGTCTCGCAGCCGCTCAGGGCGACCAGTTCCGCTCGCACTCCTTTAAGCGCGATGATGTCCCCGGAGGTGAGTATGTCATCCCCTGACAGCAGGATTCCGGATCTGGCCATGTTGTCGACATCGAAGTGCGCGTGGCCCGCGATGTGAACGATGTCGGCACTCGTGGCGAGTCCACGAAACGCATCCCTGGTAACGGCCGTACCGATCACCGGCTTGGCCTGAAAGAGTTCCCCAAGCGCTTCCGCCTCGGCACGTGCCGCTGGCAGGTCACCACGCGAATCCCCGAAGACCGCGACGGTGTGACTGGTCTTGGCGGAGTCTTCCCGCCTTCTGCGATTGGTGCAATAACGCAGCGTGGAAGCGCTCTGACAGTAGGCCACGGGATTCCGGTCGATAAGAAACCGGTCTCCAACCTTGAGCGCGTGAAGCGGCATGTAATGCAGGAGGTTATGAGGAACGAGGTAGACGATATCGCCAGGTTCCGCCCACTGGGCGATCGGCTCCACCAGGTAGTCCCACGCGTGCCAGAGATCGTCCAGCCCCATCTCGGCCAGGTCGCGGACACGATGTCGCGCCCCGAAGTTGGCCGTGAGAAAGAGGTTTAGCTCATGCCGGTTGAACGGTAGAACCCGCACCTCTGGCTGGCCTTCGGCGGCGGAGGCTCCGAACACGATGACGACGTCATCGAAACAGAGGTACTCGACGAGCACGACTCGCCTTCCGACGGCCAAGCCGTCGGCCAGGAGCCGCCGGATCTCCGCCAGCCTCGCCGGAACACCCTGGCGTAGTTCGACATACTCCGCCCCGCGTGCGCCGGACTCAGCCAGACGATCCCGCACGAGGTCCAAGCGACGTCCCGTGTCCCGGACGACCCGCGCCTGCGCTTCGTCGCCGAGCCGTAGAGCGCGCCGTTCGGTCGCGTAAACGGCGGCGAGCGCGACTTCCTCCGTGACCAGCTCCTCCAGGCCCGGCGGTGGTGCCGAAGCCGCGTTCTCACCGAGAAGCTCCAGCAGAACCCGGGACCGGGCGGCTTCCGAGAGTTCGAACGCAGCCTCGATCGGCAGGGCGGGCCAACGCTCGTCCAATCGGCCGTCCATAGTGACGAGGTTGCGAGCGGCGTCCGCGTAAATCGAATCAGCGCGATCCAGCAAGTCGATCCGAAGGTTCGGATCAAGGAACGATCCACGAATCCTGTTGAGCACATGAATAGCCGACGTCAGATGCCGGTGACGTTCGACGGGGTCTTTCGTCCAGTAAGCCAGCGAGGACTCGGCGAGGAACAACCCTTCTAAGTTGTCGTAGCGCACCGCATTGTCACGCGCCCGGAGAAGAGTCTTCATGAATTTTCCCGGCACTCGTACCGGCTCGGCTCGGCCGTCATCCAGGGGTCGCTCTATCAGCGATCTGATCATGACGAAGGAGCCGACGGACCAGCTCACCTCGATGCTCTTCATCATGGGAGCGAGTTCCCCGGCGACAAGCCCGCGGACCCTCGCCTCCAGGTGCGCGAGAAGGTTATGGTGCATGTAAGTTATCGTTCGGATCCAGGCCGAGGGCGCGTAGGGATACTTACTCCGGAGGACCCTCGTGATGTCATCCTGTCTTGTGGCGGTCGATTCGATCTCAGCCATCAGGAGCCGGGCAGCCTCATGATCACCGAGGTCCAGGTGCGTTTCGACCACAAAGAGCAGTAGCGTCCTCCGGACGAAAACAGAGAGAGCCGAATCAGTCAGTGATTCGGAGATCTCGGCCAACGCATCGGCAGGTCGGCTCAGATTGTTGCGCAGGTAGCCGGCCAGCCACAGCGACTGCAACGTCGCGACATCATGTTCTCCTGCTGCGCGGAACGCCGTGGCCGCAGCGCGGGACTCAGCGATCGTCTCGTCCGGACGATTGAGATAGGCATTGATTTCAGCCTTCGACTCGCATACGGCCGCCAGCGCCCGGTGGTACCTGACCGCCAGCGTGCTGACGCCAGTGAGCCGCCAGTCGGGTACCTCTCGCTCGATCAGATGTAACGCCTGCTCGCCTATCGCAACGTAAGCAAACAGATCGTCCCCGCGAGCGGGTGGCCTCGGAAGCCCTCCCGCGATAACCAGGCTGTCTCCCGGGACTATGCCGGTGGTCTGGACGACACGATTATGGTGCGCGAGGACGTGAATCAGAGACAAGTCAGGATTGGACTGCCGCCGTCCGAACGAGTCATGCAGCCAACTCGCCAACGCCACCGACTGGAGCTGCGGTTTCATCGACTTGAGGTTCTGGGCATCGGCGAGGCGCATGTGCCATTTGCGATGCGGAATTTCAAGGATCATGAAAACACACCAGACGACCGCCATGGTTGTCCATGCCTCCACCACCTCCGCATTCGGATGAAAGAAGGCGCTGGCGACGAACATGAAGGGGATCACACCAACCACGACAGCAGATAGCGCGGAAAATATGAAGAGAACTTTTATTTGGCGCCTCAGTGCTGTGATTCCGGTCGCCATGGTGGGACCGACGGAGCAGCCCACGGCGATGGCCGCCAATGACAGCCCGCCAGAGAATCCAACTAGGGGGCCGGCACTGGCACTGAGTTCTACAGCTAGTCGACCCAAAGGAGTCGCTGCCAGAGAAATCGATATGATCAGCCACAGCGATGCATATATGTGAAGGAAGCCCCGGGTCACACGTGTGACACCAACACGAGCGGGCAGCAGGAGCAAGAACCGGGCGCAGAACACGGCCACGCCGCCGATCAGCGTGATCGATCCGACCGTGCCCAACGACTGCCCAACGGCCTGGTCAATGGCGAAAGCAAGCGGGATCGCAGCCAAAATCAAATTCAAGCCTCGTACCGCCTTGAACACGGTGCCGATCGCAAGAACGATGGATTGATCCACATTTCGATAGGACGACATCGACTGAGGCTCCCTGTATGTCTGCGGGCGATAGGAGTGCTGTTGGCGGCACAGGGTCTTGGGTGACGGCTCCTATCCCAGGATCCTGCGTCAGGAATTATTCGGCAATACCCGGGCGAGTGATTCCGGGGTCTCTTGGGCAGCCTTCTTCCATCCGAACGGCCGAGAGTTGTCATCCCAATGGACAATTTAGTTACGGATGTCCTTTTTTTGGCGCTTGGATGTTCTTGTGGCCCTGCCCGCATAAGACCGTGACTCATTTGGTCATGCGGCGGTAGCAAATAAGGGCAGCGGCGATGACAACGAAGGACGCGAAGTGGTCGGCGCGGCGTTCGTAGCGCCGATGAAGGCGGCGGCAACCGGCCAGCCAGGAGACGGTCCGCTCGACCACCCAGCGGTGGCGTCCCAGACGTCGGCTGGACTCAACCCCCCGGCGGGCAATGCGAGGGATGATTCCGCGGCCGCGTAGGAAGATTCGCAGGTGTGGGTAGTCGTAGCCCTTGTCACCGTGAAGCTTCGCTGGCCGGCGACGTCTGGGTCCGCGGCGAGAGCGGATCGGCGGGATGCCGCGCACCAGCGGCTGCAGTCCTTGACTGTCGTGGGTGTTGGCCGCGCTGATTGCGACAGAGATCGGCAGACCGGTCCGCTCGGTGATGAGGTGGATTTTCGACCCGGCCTTGCCGCGATCGACAGGATTCGGACCTGTCAGCTCCTCCCTTTCATGGCACGCACGCTGACCGAGTCGATCGCACATCGCGACCAGTCCAGCTCTCCGCGCGCGCCCAGCTCGTCCAGGATGATTCGATACAGCTTGGCCCACACCCGGGCGGCGCTCCACTCGGCGAAACGACGGTTCACCGTCTGCCAGGAGGCGCCGAAGACCGGCGGCAACTGCCGCCAGGCGCACCCAGTGGTGGCCACGTACACGATCGCGGCCAGGATCATCCGG
This sequence comes from Streptosporangium sp. NPDC002721, assembly GCF_042888905.1. Lineage (NCBI taxonomy): Bacteria > Bacillati > Actinomycetota > Actinomycetes > Streptosporangiales > Streptosporangiaceae > Streptosporangium > Streptosporangium sp. NPDC002721. The sequence goes on along the minus strand of NZ_JBIAQI010000018.1, from coordinate 115,786 downwards.
TCGTCTGCGCGCCGCCGTCCACCGCCTTGCAGCCGGGTGGGCGCCAGCGGAACCACACGCTGAAACAGCTCCCACAACTCGTCAGGAACCAGTCGCTGAAGAAATGCATCCACGTCATGTCCAACGAGTGACCACCAAACGAGTCACGGTCTAACTGGTCGGCCAAAATGCCGGACCAGCGCTCGACATGGGCGATCCATGAGGAGCCGACCAAGATTAGCTTCCTATGGAAGATGACGGACCTGCCTGTTTGATAACTTTGTCTCTTTCGGTGGTGATGGAGCGTTTCATTACCCCGGGAGGATGCGGTGGCGGAGCAGTGTGAAGCCGACTCAACATTGAATCTTGGTCGGCTGCTGTCTTACCGAGAGCCTCTTCTCATGCCAACTTGGTCCCGCCGCCGCCCCTGCTGACCTGCGCGATTCAAGTTGGAAAGCCTCGGTGTTGGGGAAGTGAAAACCTCACGCTGTGGTCAGGGACGCAGCTGATAACGTGCGTCACATCGCGCGCCAGCCGTCAACAGGAGGCCTCATGTCCGATGGCAACTTCGTCGTCAGCGGCGAACAGCCCCGCGACGTGGTTCTGGGCCTGCCGGTTGATGCCGTCCAGTACTTCATGACCATATTGGCGGCTGCTGGGGGCCCTGCCGGACTGGCCACTGTTCTCGTTACGTGGCTTCGACACCGGAAGTCTCGCGCCACGCTAAAGATGACGGACGCAGACGGCAGGGTGCTGGAATTCGATGTGCAAGGTGCGAAAGATCCAACGCGCTTGGCACAAGAGGTAGCTCATCATCTGATGATGGCGCAGGTCGTTCAGGCTGCGGCTGAAGACGATACAGCCCGAGCCGCCTTGGTGAGTGAAGCGGTCACGAGGATGCTCACAAGCCGTGACCCCGACATGGCCACCCAAATCGGTCAAGAACTCATGGCGGTTCTGGTGGCGTCAGCCCCTGCTGGCGAGTTGGCCGCTGTGTTGGGCAAAGCTTCCGAGAAGGAAGAGCATGCGTCCGGCGGCGGAGATGTGGGGCGAGCCAAGTAGCTGAGTCTGGCTTTCCTAGTGCTCCGTTCCTGAATGAGGGCTGATATCCCTGTTGACCTGGGACGATGATGGTCCAAGCGGGAATTGTCATGCCGAAACTGCTACATGCGCGTCCACCGATGGACACCGAAGAGGAACGACAGATCCGCAAACTGGCCGGGGCCCGTCATGCCCCGGCCGACTGGATCATGCGGGCACAGATCATCGCGTTCAGCTGGCAGGGCCTGCGCACCAGCGCCATCGCCGCCAAGCTCGGCTGCCCCATGCAGACCGTGCGCGAGCGAATCGAGCGCTTCAACGCCGAAGGCCTGACCGGCCTCGGTGACCGGCCCGGGGCGGGACGCAAACCCCGGATCACCGAGATCGAACGCGGGCAACTCATCGCGCTGGCGCGCTCGACCCCGCCCGGACGGCTGAGCCGCGGCCAGACCGGAGACCTGGCCGCAGACGACGAGAACGGTCCCACGCAGTGGACGCTGGACAGCCTGACCACCGCCGCCCGCGCCCAAGGCATCCTCATCGCGCGCAGCCAGGTCCGCCGGATCCTGCGAGCGGAGAAGGTCCGCTGGCGACACACCCGCTCCTGGACCACCTCCACCGATCCGGACTTCGCCCTAAAAGGGCCGAGGTCATCGGCTGCTACACCGACCCGCCGCCCGCCACCACGGTCATCTGCGCCGACGAACTGGGACCGGTGACCCCGCACACCTCCCCACCCGCGCCCGGCTGGTCGGTCGACGGACACCGGATCAAAGCACCATTGGAGTACTCTCGCGGCCTGGATAAGACCTGGGTGTACGGCGGCCTGCGCATCCGCGACGGCACCGAGCTCACCTTCTGCGCGCCTTCGCGCAACAGCGACGGTTGGATCCACCTGCTTCAGCAGATCGCCAAGGCCAACCGGCGCGGCCCGATCGTGGTCATCACCGACAACCTGTCCAGCCATTCCAGATGGAAGGTCGGCCAATGGCTACTGCGTCACCCGCGCATCCGCCAGGTGTTCATCCCGGTCAAGGCCTGCTGGCTGAACCTGGCCGAGGGCTGGTGGCGGCTGCTACGCAAGGCGGCGTTCGCCGGGCAGACCTTCGCTGATGCCACCGAGATCGCCCACGCTGTCACCCTCGCCACCGCGCAACTCAACGCCCGCGCCCACCCCTGGGTCTGGGGACGGCCACCCCCCGCAGCCCCGAGCCCTGCGCCGCAAGTTCGTCTACCTGCTATGAGGAACGCAGCACTAGTAGTGCTTTGTTAGGTCAGCCTGTTGTGGCTGGTCGGGTTGGTTGTGGGATGGTTCGATGCGGGCGTGACCCCCGAACAGCTCGCTCATATCCGCCAGCAGCTGGAGACGTTCGCCGCTGAGGTGTTCACCCCGCTGGTCCGCTCGGACCAGCGGACCAAAGCAGTCACCTATCTGCGGGGACTGCTGCTGGATGGCCGTCGCAAGTCGATGCAGCCGATGGCCGAGCGGCTCGGGGTGGATCATCAAGGACTGCAGCAGTTCGTCACCTCTTCCACCTGGGACTTCACCGCAGTACGTCAACGCCTGGCCATGCGCGCGATCGACGTGATCAATGCGGCGGCGTGGGTGATCGACGACACCGGTTTCCCCAAGGACGGCAAGGGATCGCCGGGGGTGGCCCGGCAGTATTCGGGCACGCTGGGCAAGGTCGGCAACTGCCAGATCGGCGTCAGCGTGCACGCCATCACCGATACCGCCTCAGTCCCGCTGAACTGGCGGCTGTTCCTGCCCACCTCCTGGGATCAAACCCAGGCAGTAGATGCGCAGGCGGCCGAGCAGATCGCAGCGCGCCGTACCCGCTGTGCCATTCCCGCCACCGAACAGCATCGTCCCAAGTGGCAGCTGGCTGTGGAGATGCTCGACGAGCTGAGCGGCTGGGGACTGGCGGCTCCGGTGGTAGTGGCCGATGCCGGATACGGTGACAACGCCCACCTGCGCGCCGCGCTGACCGAGCGCGACCTGGGCTATGTGGTGCAGGTCAAAGGCGCCGTCACCGCCCATCCAGCGCACGCCGAACCCGAGAAGCTCACCTACTGCGGTCTGGGGCCGCGACCCAAGCCGCGCTATCGCACCAAGCCGATCAGCTTGCGCGAACACGTATTGAGTGCCGGCCGCACCGCGGCGGTGACGCTGACCTGGCGGGCCGGGTCGAAGGGGAACCTGACCTCGCAGTTCGTGATCTTGGCGGTTCGGGTGGCCGGCCGCAAACCCCGCCCGGCCGACAACGGCTCGCTACCGGTCAACCACCTGATCGCGCAATGGCCCCACAACGAAAGCGAACCGATCAAGTACTGGTTGTCGAACCTGCCCGCCGACACGCCACCGGCCGAGCTCATCACCTTGGCCAAGATCCGCTGGCGCATCGAACACGACTACCGCGAGCTGAAGACCGCCCTGGGATTAGACCACTTCGAGGGTCGCTCCTGGACCGGCTGGCACCGCCACGTCACCTTGGTCAGCGCCGCTCACTTGTTCTGCACCGAACTGCGCTTGAGCTGCCCAAAAGCAGTCGGGGCGGCCTGACGCTCTACACGATCCTCAAAGAGCTCCAGGCCCTGCTGGCCACCTGGGCAGGCCGATGCCCCACCTGCCACCAACAACCGCCCTAACCACCTAACAAAGCACTACTAGGGTCTGTTGCATAAGTTGATCTTTGTGTTACTTCTCGTCGAGATGATCGCTGCGTGCGTGGGGATCTGACTAATGAACAGTGGCAGGCATTGGAGCCGGTGCTGCCGAGCATGGCCAAGCGTGGTCGTCCGGCTGTATGGCCGAAACGCCAGCTCATCAACGGGATCAGGTGGCGGGTGCGGACCGGCGCCCCACGGCGGGACATGCCCGCCATCTATGGGCCCTGGCAGACCGTCTATGGCCTGTTTCGCCGCTGGCAGCGCGAAGGAGTCTGGGAGCAGATCCTGTCTCGGCTGCAGGCCAGGGCGGATGCCGCAGGGTTGATCTGCTGGCAGGTCAGCGTGGACTCCACCATCTGCCGCGCGCATCAGCACGCGGCCGGCGCCCGCCGCGATGGCAACGCGCAACGACAACCGCCGGGCGGTATCAGCAGGCCAGAACCTGCTGATCACGCGCTCGGTCGTTCTCGCGGCGGGTTCACCACGAAGATTCATCTGGCCTGCGAGCAGCGGCAAAAGCTCTTGTCCATCCTCCTCACCGCTGGTCAGCGTGGAGACTCCCCGCAGTTCGCGGCGGTACTGGAGGCCATCAAAGTGGCCCGGCTGGGGCCGGGCCGGCCTCGGAGCCGACCCGAGCGGGTACGCGGCGACAAGGCCTACTCCTCCCGGGCCAACCGCACCTACCTGCGCCGCTGCGGAATCCGTGCCACCATCCCCGAGCCCGCCGACCAGATCGCTCACCGCAAAAAGCGCGGCTCGGCCGGTGGCCGCCCGCCCACCTTCGACGCCGAGGACTACAAGGCCAGGCACGCGGCGGAGTGCGGCATCAACCGGCTCAAGCGCCACCGGGCGGTGGCCACCCGCTATGACAAGCTCGCTGTCCGCTTCGAAGCCACCGTCCAGGTCGCCGTGATCGGTGAGTGGCTGTGACCACGCCCCCGCCCAGGCTGGGATCCTAAAATCGTTCGTTACGGCAGGCGCAGGATGCGACAGAAGGAACGAAACGATGAGGAGCGACGACATCCGACTGAAAGCCGAGACCGAGGGCGGCGAACTCATCGTAGAACCGTCCGAGGACGCTCTCCACGAGATGATCCTTGAGTTGCCCGCCCCCGACAACACCTTCGTCATCATCGAGCCCGACGAAGACGACCCGCTCTGGTTCGCCTCGGTCTCTCGCCTCGATAACGGCACCTACGAGGTCGAATACCGCGATGCCGTCCGCAGCCGTCACCACCTCAGCGTCGAGACCGACCCCAGCCGTATTGCCAACGACGTGACCTGCTGGACCGCGGCAACCGCCCGGGCACACAGAGCTCTCAACCGAAACCAGCCCTCAGCCGACTTCTGAAACAGGCCCTAGTGGAGACGAGCCCACGCCTGTGTCGTAAAGAGTCCTGCGATGGCCCGCCCCGGGAAGCGTTCCCGAGCAGGGGCCGCACGCAACGGCCCTCGCGTTCCCCGGACGGACCTACGTCTGCGTCGGGGACCGCACCATCTACGGGATGAGGTCGATCTCCACGTCAGCGGCCAGCTCCTGCAACGGGGACGGATTGGCTGTGATCACGGGAAGTCCACGTCGTGTCGCGGTGTGCACGATGCTGGCTGCGGTGAGCTGCTCGGCCGCGTACGGCCCGGCCGTTTGGAGAATCGCCGCCACGCCTGGTGCGCTGCCAGGGGTGAGATCGTCGACGATGCTGATCTCCATCCCCAAGAGCGCGTTCAACACCGGAACGTCTTGGTCGGGGAGTTGAGCAAGCGCCGCGGTGAGCGCAGCCGCCGAGGTGACGACAGGAACGACATATCCGCTGTGCTGGGCTCGCGACCACACCGTGGCGTCAACGTACGGCGAGGTTCGGCGGCTCCAGGCCAGCAGGGCGCTCGTGTCGAGAACGCGTCCGATCACGCGGCGTGGCTACGGCGAGCGGCGAACTCCTCGTCGCGCCGGTGGGCGAGCTGAAGCATCTCCGGGTCGGGCTCCCCGCCCATGATCTCCCGCAGGCGGGCAAGGTCACGCTCGCGCTGCTCGTCGGTGTAGACGATCTGCTCCTGTTCGGCGTCCATGCCCTGAGAGTACCCTCCGATTGCTCTCAGTCACTAGCGAACTGTGTGATCTAGGACCAGGGGGAGTGTTTCCCCTGCTCGGGGCAAGCGCGAAACGCAGTCGGGCAGGAGGTCGTAGAAGCTCCGAAGGGCACCGTACGGGTACGCTACCTGCCTAGATAGCTGCTGGCCGCGGGCCGGGCTCTCCGACTGACCCAGGAGAGACCGTGGAGCGGTTCGAGCTGCCCGACGACATCACCAGCCTGGACGACGGCGAACTTTCTGCGCTCCTTGAGGGTGCTGTCGCCGCGTTCGATGCGCTGTCCACTTCCGATCGGGTGTCCTCAGACGACCTGAACGAGCTGCGCCGCCTGTCGACGGCGGTCGGCGACATCCGCGCCGAGCAGGAGAACCGCCGCGCCGCCGCTGAGGCGGCCGCCGCCGAAATCGACCAGCTGGCCGCCCAGGTGCGCGGAGGATCCGCTGAGGCGGCGACCGAAGCTGTGGAGGCCGCGGTCGAGGAGCCGGTCGAGGCGGAGCCCGCCCCGGCTCCGGAGCCGGTCACCGCGTCCGCGCAGGTGCCCGCCCGCCGTCCGGCGCTGGACCTGTCCGGGGTGCGCCGCCGCATGCCGTCGGTGCTGCCGGCGCCGCCACCCCCCGGCCCGGAGATCACCGCCAGTGTGGACGTGCCCGGCTACCAGCCCGGCCAGCCGCTCGACATGGACGGCGTCACCGAAGGCATCATCCGCCGCGCCAACGCGCTGAAGACCGCTGGTGGCGGCGTCGGCCTGACCGCCTCCTACCGGCTGCCGTTCCAACACGACCTGATCATCAACGACTCGTCGTCGGGGACCGAGGGCACCCGCGCGGTGATCCTCGCCGCCGACCAGGCGCGCCTGCCCGGCGATGACCTGGTCGCCTCAGGCGGCTGGTGCGCGCCCAGCGAAACGGTGTACGAGCTGACCAGCATCGCCTGCCCGGAGATGCTGTGGGACCTGCCGGAAATCCAGCTCGCCCGCGGCGGCCTGCGCTACTTCCCGATCCCGTCGCTCGACGTGGCCAGCATGACGTTCGTGCACACCGAGGCCGACGACATCGCCGGGTCGACGAAACCCTGCTTCAAGATCCCCTGCCCGGACCCGATCGAGGTCCGATGCGACGCCATCGGCGTCTGCCTGGAATCGGGCATCCTCACCCAGCGCCACTTCCCCGAGCTGGTCGCCTGGTACCAGCGCAACGTCATGGTCGCCCACGAGCTGCGCATCCGCCAGCACCTGTTCGAGCAGGCGCTGACGCAGGCCACCCCGGTCACCATCGCCGCCACCTTCGGCGCCCTGTCGGCCATCTACGCGGCCATCGCCCTGCAGGCCGCCGACATGGTCGAGCGGCACTCGCTGTGCGACAGCATCAACATCGAGGTGACGCTGCCCTGGTGGTCGCGCAGCCTCATGCTGGCCGACCTGGCGCGGCAGAACGGCCGCCGCCTCGACGAGGTCCGCGCCCAGGAGCTCGTCGAGCTGTTCGCCACCCTCGGCGTGCGCATCCAGTGGGCGCGCGGCCTCGGCCCGGCCGTCCCGGCTGACATCGGCGGCCTCACCCCGGCCCTGGACTGGCCCGCCCAGCTGCGGTTCCTCATCTACGTGGCCGGGTCGCTGCAGGCCGGACGCGGCGGTGAGATCAGCCTCGGCGTCATCCACGACAGCACGAAGTTCTCGACGAACGACTACACCGCCCTGTTCTCGGAGGAGTGTGTGGCGCTCGTCAACCGGGGCCCGGACCTGCGGCTCGTCACCGTCCCGATCTGCCCGAACGGCGCCACCGCCGCCCAGATCACGGCGGCCTGCCCGATCGCCTGACCGCACCTCCAACGATCGCGCCAGGTACGCGGCCTTCGCGCCTTGGTGCTCCTCGACCTCGTGAGGAGGTGGAACGATGCCGCACCCCGGCATGAGGCGCCGCGTCCAGGCCATCCCGGGCACACCGCTGCCGCACGGGCTGCTCAACGGCTGCACGACCATCCTCGACGTCGAAGACCCCCACGAGCTGCTCGGCGTCGACTGGGTGTCGCTGTCGTGCAAGGAAGCCCACCCAACCGACTGGTGCCCGACCGACGACGTCGGCAACCCGCTGCCGGCGCCCGGCCCGAAAACGTTCGACCGTCCGGACTCGGAAACCGCCGGCCCGGTCACGATCTACGCCGGCGCCGTCTGCTCGGCCCCCGGCTTCAGCTACGCGGAGGCGGAACAGCACGCGCGGGCGGGCCTGTCCCAGGGGGAAGGCCGCGCCCTGGAGGAGTGGTTCTGGCAGAACGTCCTCGCCGAGCAAGCCGTCGACCGGACCCCGGCGGCCGGAGCGGTGTCCGTCAGCCAGGGCATCTCGATCCTGGAGGGCTGGCTGGCGACCGACTACGGAGGCGTCGGCGTCATCCACGTCCCGGCGGGCGCGGCCGCGCTGCTCGGCCGCTTCCACCAGCTCGTGCAGCAGGGGTCGCGGCTGCGGACGTGGCTGGGCAACTGCGTCGTCCTCGGCGCCGGTTACGCCGTCAACACCGGCCCCGACGGGAGCCCTGCCCCGGCTGGGCAGGCGTGGCTGTACGCCTCCGGCCCGGTCGTGGTCCGCCGCGGCCCGGTCGACGTCATCCCGAGTACCGCGTCGGCCTCGGTGAACATCCGCAACAACGACCGCCTCGTGCTGGCTGAACGGACGTTTGTGCCGTCCACGACGTGCGCGGTCGAAGCCGTCCTCGTCGACCTGTGCCTGTGCTGCCCGTAGGAGACCGCGTGATCAAGATCTGGCCGCGACGAGACCTGCGGCGCGACTTCGCGCGGTGGGCCGCCCCGCTCGGCATCCGCACCGTGTCGGTGACCGAGTTCGCCGTCCCCGACTCCCTGATTCCGGCCATCCCCGAGGAACTCCTAGCGGGCGCCCGCCTCGATGGCCAGCTGTACGTGGCTCCCGCCCCGGAGCAGCAGACCATGCGAGGGGCTGCACCACCCCCGGGGCAGGAGCCGCCCCCCGCCGGCGACGGCGGAGAAGACGAGGGCGATGGCGGCCAGGCCGTCGCCGAGCAGCCGGCAGCTCCGGCCCAGGACCCCGGGCCGGAGCCCGCCACCTCACCCACACCGCAACCCGCGCCCGCTCCGGAGGGCATCGCGCACTCCGCGTCTCGCCGGAGGGCGGCCCGCGGCAAGGGCGGGGAGGGCCGCTGAGATGCCGGTCGAGCCTCAGCCGTGCGCCCCCGGCGGAGGCGGCGGTTCAGCTGAGGGCTGCTGCAGTCCGTCGATCGCCTCTCAGGCGTTGTGCCGGGCGGACGGCACGATGGTCCTGCTCGTGGTGCGTTCCGGGTGCGCCGAGTGCGGCACTGCCGCAGCTGATCCGCAGCCGGTGGGGTGGATCGACCCCGCGACAGGCGTGTTCACCGCAGGCCCGCTCCCGGCTGGGGTCGGGCCGTGTGACGGCGGCTGCCTGGACGTCACGACGGTCCAGCTGTGCGACCTGACCCCGGGCGGCGGGTGCGTGCCGTTCCTGCGGCACCTGCTGCGCGACTGCGACGGGGCGATCACCTCCAGCACCGACACCGCGCTGGATGGCACGACCGCCTACACCGTGGTGGGGACGGCGGGCGACTGCTCGGCGTGTGCGGTCGAGTGCGTCGACACGATCTGCGTGCAGCGGTGCGACGACACCGACGGTGACGGCCAGGCCGACCAGACCTACTCGGAGCTGTGGTGCGTCCACGCCGACGGCTCCACCGAGCTGGTACTCACCTACGCCGACGATCCTTCCCAGCCGTACACGCCGCTCGCCCCGGTCGAGTGCGCCTACGGCTGCCCCGAGTCCCAGACGGTGCTGCTGTGCGACGATTCCGGCGCGTTCTTGCGCCGCTACACGTTCCTGGCCGGCACCGCCACGTACGAAGACGTGGCCCTCGACGGGCAGACCCCGCACGTCGTCACCGGCACCGTCGGCGCCTGCGCCGGAGACGGCGAAAGCGCCGCGCCGTGCGAGGAGCAGACGACCCCGGCCGCCACGCTCGGCCTGTGCCTGGCGGACGGCACGCCGATCGCCGTGGTCGTCACCCGCGACTGCGCTGGCACCGTGACCCAGGACGGGTGGATCAACCTCACCACCGGCACCTGGTCGGCGGGCTCGCCACCTGCCGGCGCGCAGGCGTGCGGCGACTCCCGCGCCTTCGGGTTGGCCGGGCTCCTGTGTGACGTGGATCTCGCGACGGGCGACGTGCTCGGCCTGGTCCTGGTGGAGTACGAGTACAACCCTGACGGCAGCCTCGCCAGCGTGCGCCTGGTCGACCCCGCCACCGGCACCACCTACACGCTGCAGGGCGAGCTGAGGAACTGCCCCGGCGGCAGCGCGGCGCAGCCCGAGCAGGACCTGGTCGTGCTGTGCGACACCGCCGCCGACGGGACGGTCACGGCGTTCCTGCGGGACTATCGCAGGGACGCGGCCGGCGCGATCACCGGCCACTCCGACTACGCCCTTGACGGCGCCGCCTACGTTCCGGCCGGGACGGTCGGGTCCTGCCCGGAGTCGTCGTCGTGCCGCCAGTGCCAGACGCAGATCCTGTGCGACACCCCGGCGGGCATGGGTACGGCCGACGTGCCCGGCAACACGGCGAACGGCCCCGGCACCGTGGCCGGAACGCTGTCCAACGGCGTCGACTACGCGATCACCGGCACCACTCGGTTCAACGGACAGCAGTGGTGGGGCATCGGAGCCGCCGGTACCGGGCCGCAGGTCTGGACGTTCACGCAGCCGGTCACGGCCACGTGGGCCGTGCGGATCATCTTGCAGAACCAGTGCGCGGTGTTGCCCGAGGGCAGCGAGCTGGTTGAGCTGTCCGCGACGCACACGTGGGATCCAGCGACGCGGACCCTGTGCACGACCGTCAACAGCGACCAGTCCACCTCCACGTTCAGGCACTCCGCCCCCGTGACGTCGCTGTCGTTCGACATGAGCGGCCCCGGCAACACGCCCACGCGCATGGTCGGCCTCATGGCCGTGACGCCAGTGCCGGTGACGTTCCAGCGCACCACGTGCCGGGACTGCGACGGCGAGGTCACCAGCACCACGGACACCACGCTCGACGGGCAGCCGTACACCCCGGCCGGCACCGTCGGTGTGTGCGGACCCACTGCCGGCACCGGCACGGAGCCGTGCGGACACAGCGAGGCCCTGCCGCTGTGCGACGTCGCCACCGACGGCACGAGCACGCCGTTCCTGCGGCACCTCGTCTACGACTGCGCCGGGGCGGTCACCGGCACCGCGGACACCGCTCTCGACGGCACAACCCCGTACACCCCGGCCGGCACCGTCGGTCTCTGCCCCACCGAGAGCGCCGATGACGGGCCGCTGGAGGTCGGAAGCTACCCGCTGTGCGTCATCGACAACGCTTCGGGGAACGTGCTCCAGCACGTGCGGCGGGAAGTCGTCTACGACGCCGCTGGCGATGCCGTGGCGGAACGCTTCGTTGACGCTGTGACCGGTGGCCCCGTCGCGATTCCCGGTGGCGCCCACCTCGGCGTCTGCCCCTCCGAGCACGCGTGCCAGGACTGCCAGACGGTGCCGTTGTGTGACACCGGCGTCGACAACAGCTCGTTCGAGCAGGTGCCGATCTCGATCCTTCCGAACGGTGGCGGCGGCCTGGGCAACCCGGACTGGCCGTACGGCAGCGTCGGTGTCAATCAAGGGGCATGGGTCGCCAGCCCGGGCTACTGGATCACCGTGCCGCCGCAGGCGCAGCAGTGGCAGATCGGCATGCCCGTCTACATGCGGCTCGGCATCAAGGGCCTCGCCCCGGGCGAGACGATCAGCATCAACACGGCTGGATACGTCGTGGAGTCGCTGAGCCCGAACCACATCCTGGCGGGGAACGTCCTGACCGGTGGCCCCGCCTCCACCGCCGCCGATGAGACGATCCTCCGCTACGACACGCCGCGTCAGCAGTTCATCCTTCAGCCGCAGTCGGGTGACGGCAGCGGCCTGAGCTTCCTCCAGGTCAGCCTTGAGCAGCCGTGGGCCACGGAGGCGACGGTCACGCCTTTCCTGCGGACCGTGTGCCGGGACTGCGACGGCGCGATCACCAGCACCACGGACACCACGCTCGACGGGGAGCCGTACACCCCGGCCGGCACCGTCGGGGTGTGCGGGCTCACTGCAGGCGCCGGTACGGAGCCGTGCGGACACAGCGAGGCTCTGCCGCTGTGCGACGTCGCCACCGACGGCACGATTACCCCGTTCTTGCGGCATCTGACCTACGACTGCACCGGCGCGGTCACTGGCATCGCGGACACCGCTCTCGACGGGACGACGCCGTACACCGCGGCCGGTACGGTCGGGGTCTGCTCGCCGCAGCCGGAGTCGTGCCCGGTGCAGGTGATCGAGCAGTGCCGGTGTGATGACACCGACGGCGATGGCGTGGGCGACACCGATTATGTGGAGCTGCTCGGCGTCGCCTGCGACGGCACCCTGACCCCGCTTGGCATCTACACCGCGGACCTGGCCGGCCCTTACACGCCGGTGGCGCCTGTCGAGTGCCCAGTGGAAGGCGCCCCGGAGCCGGGGTGTCCCCAGCACCTGCTGCGCGAGTGCCGCTGGGACGACACGACGGGTGACGGCCTCGGCGATACCACCTACGTCGAGTTGATCTTGGTGGATGGCTGTACCGGCCAGCTCACCAGCCTGGGCAGCTATCTGCCGGACCTCACTGGCCCGTACACGCCGGTCGCGCCGACCACTGAATGCCCCGTCGAGGGCGCTCCCTCGGCCAGCCCGGTGCAGGCCCGCCGCGTCCAGCTCGACCCCGGTGGTACCTGGGGCGCCGCCGCGGTGCCGCTGCTGCAGTCAGTCACCGCCACCGCGCACGGCGGCAACGGTGTCGTAACAACGATGGATGGCGACTCCACGCTCTTCGCGGGCGAAAGCATCACCTGGAGTACTCAAAGGGACGCCGACGTCCTACTGGTCGGCCCGCTGACCATAACCGCCCAGACCGGGACTGTGACCATCACCTACACCACCGGAGTGACCTTGTGAGCGGATGCTGCGGGCCTGGCCCGGTCATCGTCAACAGCCCCGCCAGCGCGCGGGTGGATGTTGAGACGCTGCTGCTGTGCGACGTCCTGCCTGATGGCACCGTGGCCGGTCTCGCCCTGGTCGAGCCGATCTACGACACGAACACCGGCGACCGGGTGGCCACCCGCCTGGTCGACCCGGCCACCGGCGCCGTCTACACCCCGGCGGGCACTCTGGGCCCGTGCGCGACCGGCGGCTGCGGCAGCGTCGACACGCAGCTGCTGTGCGACGTCACCGCCGCGGCGTCGACGCCGTTCCTGCGCGCCGTCGTCTACGACTGCGACGGCGCGGTGACCGGCACCGCCGACCTGACGCTCGACGGCGCCCCGTACACCGTTGCCGGCACCGCCGGACTGTGCCCGCAGACCACGGACTGCGCATCCCCGACGACTCCCACGGCGACGGTCGGCCTGTGCCTGGCCGACGGGACACCGATCGCGGTCACCGTGGTGCGGGACTGCGACGGCGTGGTCACGTCGGAAGGGTGGATCAACCTCACCACTGGAGCGTTCTCAGCCGGGGCCCCGCCGGTGGGAACGGTCGCCTGCGGAGATTCCCAGTCGATCCAGATCTCCGGCACGTTCTGCGACCTCGCCCCCGACGGCACCGTGCTGGGCCTGGTCCTCATCGAGTACTCGTACGCGGCTGATGGCACGATCGCCTCCGTGCGCCTGGTCGACGCCGTCACCGGCGCCACCTACACGCCGACCGGCACCGTTACTGTCTGCCCGGCCGGGGTGGAGCAGCCGGAGCAGGACCTCGTGCAGCTCTGCGACGTTGCCGCCGACGGCACGAGCACCGCTTTCGTCCGCGACTACCGGCGCGACGAACTCGGCGCGATCACCGGGCACTCGGACTACCTGCTCGACGGCACGGCGTACGTCCCGACCGGAACCGTCGGCATCTGCCACGCGGAGTGCCGGAACTCCTCCACGGTCCTGGTGTGCGACGTCCCCGCGGACTCCTCCTCGGAGATCACACCGACGATCGTGGACGGCGTGGCGGCCGATATCGCACAGACGCAGTTCGCCAACCTGGCCGGACCCTACACCTCCCTGTGGACCGGCGGCAGCCTGGTCTACCCGGCGGGGACAGGTCCAGCCCAGGAGCACCTGATCGCCGTCGGGCAGCTCACGGCTGGCACTGCGGGTTGCGAGGGCGCCTCGGGCACCGTGACCGTGTCCGTCCGCGTCACACAGAACGGGCCAGGCACCGGGCAGCTCTGGGACGGCGCGCTGCGGATCTTCCGGGGGACGACCGTCCTCATGGATGACCCGGTGGCGCTGTACGCCCCTCCGGGGCACGTGCAGACCCTCACCGTCAGCGCTTCGGTGACTGCCGCTGACCTCGTCGCCGGGGACATCCGGTTCGGGCTGGCCCTGGAGACCTTCCACGGCACCGCGAAGAGTTGGACGGCCGACGAGTTCAGCGCGACGATCGAGCTGGAGGGCTGTGAGGCCACCAGCAGCGTCCAGTTCTTGCGGACCCTGGTCACGGACTGCGTGACCGGCGAGGTCGTCTCGACCACGGACACGACCCTCGACGGCGACCCGTACACCGTCACCGGCGAGGTCAGCCAGTGCACGCCCACCGAGCCCGCCGAGTGCCGCAACTGCGAGGGCGTCGTCCTGTGCGACACCGTCGACGACGCAGAACCGCACACCTTCCTGCGTACCGTGTGCCGGGACTGCACCGGCGCGGTCATCAGCGTCCTGGACACCGAACTCGACGGCACCGCCCCGTACGCGCCGACCGGCACTGTGGGCCGCTGCCCGCAGGTGAGTGGCTGCGCTTCGCCGACCACGCCCGTAGCCGCCGTCGGCTTGTGCCTGGCGGACGGTACCCCGATCGCGGTCACCGTGCAGCGGGACTGCGACGGCGCGGTCATCTCCGAGGGCTGGATCAACCTCACGACGGGCGCGTACAGCGCCGGGGATCCGCCGACTGGGGCCGGAGCGTGCGGCGACTCGCAAAGCGTGCAGGTGTCCGGGACGTTTTGCGATATCGACGCGGACGGCGACGTCGTCGGCCTGGTTCTCATCGAATACTCCTACGCGGCGGACGGCACGATCGACAGCGTCCGCCTGGTCGACGCCGTCACCGGCACCACCTACGTACCGCAGGGGGCGATCACGGTCTGCCCGGCGGGGGTGGAGCAGCCGGAGCAGGACCTGGTCGTGCTGTGCGATGTCGCCGCCGACGGCACCGCGACCCGCATGCTGCGGGACTACCGGCGAGATGAGAACGGCGCGATCGTCGGCCACAGCGATTACACCCTGGACGGGGCGGCCTACACGCCGACTGGCACGGTAGGGCTGTGCGGCGGCTGCAACACCACGCAGGTGTGCGTGCGCTCCAGCGGCCGGGTGGAGTTCTTGACCAACCCCGAGGGGTTGGCCGACAACAGTGTGGACTCCGACTGGACCTGGTCGCCGAACCTCGCCGGGCCGTGGTGGCCCACCTACCGGCTGACAGGGTTCCCGGGCTGGTTCACGGTGGACGGCGGCACCCCGGAAGGCACCGCGCACTGGGTCGCCCCCCACCCCGGCGGCGTGCTCAACAACACCGGCCAGCCCGGTGAGGGTCCTGCCGTTCCGCAACCGCCCGGCTCCGGCGACTGGTACGTGCGTGCGGCGTTCACGCTGCCGGACGACACCGACCCCGCCTCCATCCGCATCAGCACGACGGCGCTCAACGCTGACCAGCTCGCCGTCGAGTGGCGGCTGAACGGCGGCGCGTGGCAGCCGGTCGGCACCAACCACACCGGCCCGCCGTACGTGCTGGCTCCCACCGCGGTCCCAGGCGCGCAGGCTGGCGTGAACGAAATCATCGTGCACGTCCGGGAAACCTTCGCCAATCAGGGCGCGGCCGGGCTGCTGCTGCACGTGATCGCCGAATACGACGTCGACCCGTCCTCGTACCTGCTGTGGACCCAGGTGGTGTGCGACGACGGCAGGGTCTACTACCTCGACGATCAGGGCGAGCGGCAGGATGCGCTGCCGGACGGTTGGATAACCGTGCCATGCGCCTCCAGCACCCCATGTCTGGCCTGCGAGACGTTGCCGATGTGCGACGCCGGCGAGACGGTGACGCTCACCCTCGACCGGACCTTGACCGACACCGACCCGACGCCGTATTTCAAGGCCGCTGACAACCTGTGGAAGGTGCCGCTCCCCGGCGGCGGGCAAGTCTTCTGGGACGGCGCGGCGCTGCACTGGCCGACCGAGGCCACGCCGCCTCCGCCGGCGCAGCAGGCCAATGGGCAGCAACACCACTACATCGCCGCCCTCATCCAGGGTGAGCCGTTCGTCGCGGATTGCCTGGGCGTGGAGCCGCCGACGGAGGTCACGATCACGGCCGCAGCCGTCATCCAGAACCTCGGCCCGACCAACGCAGTTCTGACGGCCGCGCTCTTCCGCCTCCATGACGGCAATACGCAGCTCACCGCGACGTCGACGGCCAACATGGGCCCCGGCTCGATCCGCACGCTGACGTGGACGCACACGGTCACCTACGAGCAGTGGCTTTCCGGGGACCTCGCCGTTGACCTGGACATGGAGACGTACACGAACGGTCCGAAAGGCTGGGAGACCCGGCAGTTCACCCTCACCGCGACGGCGGAGGTGGCCGGCTGCCCGACGACGTTCCTGCGCACCGTCTGCCGGGACTGCACCGGCGCGACCGTGTCCACGACGGACACCAGCCCGGACGGTGCCGCCTACACGCCGACCGGCATTGTCAGCGTCGGCGCGTGCCCGGAGGTGGCGGAGCCGTCCTGCCAGCACTGCGAGACGGTGGTGCTGTGCGATGGCGCTGGCGACACGGCCACGATCACCGGTTCGGCCGCGTCCGGCACCCTGGCAAACGGGGTCACGTGGGCCGCGACGGGCGCGACCAGCCCGGGACCGGCACAGCCGCCGACCACGAACAACGGCGACGGCTCATGGTGGGGCCTCCACTCCTTCCCCCACACCGCGGAAGCGCCGACCACGTGGACGTTCTCGCGGCCGTCGGTCGTCGAGTTCTCGGTCTTCCTCCACTACAACCCGACGACCCCGGCGATCAACACCGCGCAGCTCCCCGCCGGGCTGGAAGTCGTGCACCTGCCAGACGGGTACTCCTACAACGCAGCAACCGGCGTGCTGGCTCGCACCTCGGACGCAGCCCCGGGCGACCCGTGCACGTATTCGACGGACCCGCAGGTCGAGACCAGCGCCCGGTTCCGCACCGCTGGCCCGGTCACGACACTCAGGACCGCACCGGCGCCCGGCAGCCGTATCGCACTATGCGGGAGGTTCTTCACCTACTGGGCCGGCGCTCTCGCAATTTCCCCCGGCGGTTCGTTCCTGCGGACCATCTGCCGCGACTGCGACGGCACCGTGACCAGCGTCACGGACACCCTGCTCGACGGCGAGACGCCCTATACGCCGACGGGCGCCATAGGGGCCTGCCAAAACGAGCCGCCTTGCGGCAAAGCGGTGCTGTCGGAGTGCGTCTACCGGCTGCCGGACACGGCCACCGGCTTCGACGCTGACCAGACCACGTTCCCCGGCTGCTGGCTCGGCACGGCCCTGAACCCCAGCTATGTGTACGGGAACCGGGTCACCTCGTGGGAAGGCACGTACCAGACGAGCACGGGCACCGCCTCCTCGGTTGGGTTCACTAGCCCCGACCTCGGCGGCACCCTCAACTTCACCACCTTCACCCCGGCCATCCCGGTCAGTCCGGCCCAGTCGGCCACGGGCTACCAGGGCACCGCGGTCATCAACGGCATCACCGTCACGCTGACCGCCACCGCGGGCAACGGCCTGTCGCTGGCGGGCACCCTGCTCTCCCTCACCCCCGGTGACCGGTTCCGGGTCGAGTTCTCCGACCCGGTACGCCTCACCCTGACCACCGCGGCGTTCGCGGACCCGCCGACCCCGCACAACGAGCGGCTGTGCGGCGTCGTCGCCGAAACGGTGCCGTGGCAGGCGGTGAAGCTCGCCGACTGCGAGGGCGTCATCACCATCGTGGACCGGGACACCCGGGCGCCGCTGCCGGCCACCGCGACGGTTGACTGCGACTGCTGCCAGCCAGCGCAGGTGTGCGTAGTCAGCACCAGCACCGTGCGGCAGGAGTTCATCTCCAACGCGGCGAACGTGGTGAACAACTCCGTTGACCCGACGTGGACGTGGAGCCCGAACCTGGTCACCTGGTATCCGATGTACCGGACGCCGGTCTTCCCCGGCTGGACGACCGTGGACGGCGGCACCCCGCAGGGCACGGCGCACTGGGTCGCACCGCACCCCAACGGCAGCATCGGCAACAGCGGCCTGCCGGGTGAGGGCCCGACGCTCGGAGTGCAAACTTGGTACGCCAGGGCGTCGTTCAACCTGCCCGACGCCGCGGATCCGGCATCGATCAAGATCTCGGCCACCGCCCTCAACGCCGACCAGCTCGCCGTCGAGTGGCGGCTGAATGGCGGCGCGTGGCAGCCGGTCAACGCAAGCCATATCGCGCCGCCGACAACATTCGGGCCGACCGCAGTCCCAGGAGTACAGCCCGGCACGAACGAAATGATCCTCCGCATTTCGGAAACGGTTGCTGGCGGCGGCGGCGCGGGCCTGCTGGTCCATCTGATCGCCGACTACCAGATTCCCGAGGTGGGGCAGCGGTCATGGACCCGCATGGTGTGCTGCGACGACACCGTCTACTACATCGACGACGCCGGCGCCCGGCAGGACGAGCTGCCGGAGTTCTGGTCGATCGTCGCGTGCGGCAGCGGTCAAACGCTCGTGCTGTGTGACACCAACGGCCCGTTCATCCGCCACGTCGGCTACCGGGACGGTGCGGCCTACGTCATAGACACCACGCTCACTGGGGGCGCGTACGTCTCGGTCGGAGCGGTCGGGGTCTGCTGATCTGCGCGGGGGCCGTGTGGCGGCCTCCGCCCACAATGAAGGAGATTCCCTATGTCTGGAACCAACGGCAGCGTCGCCGGAGGCTCGACGCCGGACGTCGAGTTCGAGGTGCTGTGCGACGTCAACGCGGGCGTGTCGACGCCGTTCCTGCGGCACTACACCACCGACACCGCCGGGGTGGTCGTCACCGATGACTCCCAACTCGACGGTGTCACCGCCTACACGGTGACCGGCACCGTCGGCGTGTGCGCCGCGGCGGCCACGGCTAACCCGCAGATCGACAGCACCGCGCAACGGCAGACCGGCGCTGGCACCGTCACGATAACTACCGGCGCGCGGTCGGTCACGCTCATGGTGTTCGCTGGCGCCCCGACCGTGAGCATCGGTGGTGGCGCGGCGGTCGCGTTCCCCGCCGGGTCCTCGGCGACCTGGTCCGTCGACCAGGGCGGCGAAGCTCTGGTCGACAGCTTCGTGTTCACCGGATTCGCAGGGGCGGACTTCGCGGTGCTCAGCACGCGCGAGGTATAGCGGGTGGCCACCAGCGGCGAGTACATGCCGCCGGAGCGGCGTGTGTTCGCCGCCACCGGCACCACCAACGCTTTAGGCAGCGTGGTCTTCACTTTCAACCCGCCCTTCACGAGCGTGCCCGTGATCAGTCACGCGACGCAGACGGGCGCCACCGACCTGACGGAGTGCCGGATCACTTCCGTGTCAGTGAGTTCGGTGACGTTCAACGTCCGCCGCTCCCCGTCGGTGAGCATCCTGGGCATCTCAGTCCTCCAAGTGCCGCAACCCGCCTCGGGGGTGATCGTGCATTGCACGGCCGTCCAGGCCGGTGCGGTCTAGGACCTCACCGTGCACGCCATCACGGTCCAGCCGTAACCAACCAACTAGAATTCCAAAGCCGCTGGTTGCTGGCCGGGCTCAAGCACTCCCTAGGAGATCCCTTGAGCAATTGCGGCTGTAGCCGACGATGCGACTGTCTCGTTGTCGCCGGTGCAAACGTCACAGTGGCAGGCAACGGTGGCACCAGTGCCCCCTACGTCATCAGCGCGACCGCGGGGGTAGTCACCTGCGAGCAGGTGCGCCCTTGTGTGTCCGCTGGGCCGGGCGCCACCTACGACCCGGCGACAGGCGTGATCGCGGCAAACGTGTCGACCGACGCCGGGAACCAGGTGACGATCGGCACCGACGACGGGCTGTTTGTCCCCGCCGGCGGTGGGGCTGTCACGGCGCTGGCGGTGACAGACACCGACACGGTCGACCTGGAGCTCACCGGGACCGGCGCCGCCGGCGACCCGTACACGGTGGCCGCTGACGTGGTGCTGGACCCGGCGCCGCCGGGCGGCGGCACGAACCTCCTGCAGGAGGGCCCGGACGGGTTGTTCGTGGAGTGCGAGGACGTGCGGACCTGCCTGTCGGCCGGGCCGGGCGCGACGTATGACTCGGCGACCGGGGTGATCGGCGCTCGGGTGTCGACCGACGCCGGGAACCAGGTGACGATCGGCACCGACGACGGCCTGTTCGTCCCCGCCGGCGGCGGCGATGTGGAGCTCGCCGTTGAGGACACGCCCACGGCCCACATGGAGCTCACCGGGACCGGCGCCGCCGGCGACCCGTACACGGTGACCGCTGACGTGATCCTGGACCCGGCACCTCCGGGCGGCGGCACCAACCTCCTGAAGGAAAGCCCGGACGGCCTGTTCGTAGAGTGCGCCGACGTGCGGACCTGCCTGTCGGCCGGGCCGGGCGCGACCTACGACTCGGCGACCGGGGTGATCGGCGCTCGGGTGTCGACCGACGCCGGAAACCAGGTGACGATCGGCACCGACGACGGCCTGTTCGTCCCCGCCGACGGGGCGGGGGGTACGGCGCTCGCGGTGACGGACACACCCACCGTCGACCTGGGGCTCACCGGCGACGGGTCAGCGGGTGCCCCGTACACGGTGACCGCTGACGTGATCCTGGACCCGGCGCCGCCGGGCGGCGGCACGAACCTGCTGCAGGAGGGCCCGGACGGGCTGTTCGTCGAATGCGACACCGTACGCACCTGCCTGTCAGCTGGCGACGGCATCGAATACGACCCGGACACCGGCGAGATCAGCGCATTCCTGTCCGAGGACCCGGGCAACCAGGTGGAGTTCGGCAGCGACCGCGGCCTGTTCGTCCCCGCCGGTGGAGCGGGGGGTACGGCGCTCGCGGTGACGGACACACCCACCGTCGACCTGGGGCTCACCGGCGACGGGTCAGCGGGTGCCCCGTACACGGTGACCGCTGACGTGATCCTGGACCCGGCACCTCCGGGCGGCGGCACCAACCTCCTGAAGGAGAGCCCGGACGGCCTGTTCGTGGAGTGCGCCGATGTGCGGACCTGCCTGTCGGCTGGTGACGGCGCCGCCTACGACCCGGCCACAGGTGTGATCACCGCACGGCTGTCCGGCGACGCCGGCAACCAGGTGGAGATCGGCGGTGACGGAGGCCTGTTCGTTCCGGCTGGCGGGGCGGGAGGTACGGCGCTCGCGGTGACGGACACGGACACGGTTGACCTGGGCCTCACCGGAACCGGCGCTGTCGGCGACCCGTACACGGTCACCGCTGACGTTGTCTTGGATCCGGCGCCTCCCGGTGGCGGCGCGAACCTTCTGAAGGAGGGGCCGGACGGCCTGTTCGTGGAGTGCGCCGATGTGCGGACCTGCTTGTCGGCTGGTGACGGCGCCACATACGACCCGGCCACAGGTGTGATCGCGGCGAATGTGTCTCCGGCCGCGGGCAACCAGGTGGTGATCAACCCTGATGGCGGGTTGTTCGTTCCCGCAGGTGGCGGGGCTGCTACGGCGCTCGCGGTGACGGACACGGACACGGTTGATCTGGAGCTCACCGGGACCGGTACGGCTGGCGACCCGTACACGGTGGCCGCTGACGTGGTGCTGGACCCGGCGCCTCCGGGCGGCGGCGCGAACCTCCTGAAGGAAAGCCCGGACGGCCTGTTCGTGGAGTGCGCCGATGTGCGGACCTGCCTGTCGGCTGGTGACGGCGCCGCCTACGACCCGGCCACAGGTGTGATCACCGCACGGCTGTCCGGCGACGCCGGCAACCAGGTGGCGTTCGGCGGTGACGGCGGCCTGTACGCGCCGCCCGCCGCGCCAGCCGCACTCGAGGTCAGCTGCGGTCTGGCCGGCAACGGATCAGCTGGGGCGCCGCTGGCGGCTGCGGTGACCGCGTGGCCGTACCCGTGCGACCTGGACGCGCAGGGCGGCCTGGTCTACTGCGACTCCACGGGCACCCTGCGATCGGAGCCGCGCGCCAAGTACCAGTACTTCACCACCTCACTCAACGAGCTGATCCCGGGCAACCCGGCGGTGCCGACGACCACCACGACCGGCGGAACGACTGTCGCCACGCGGACGCTGGACATCACGAACCCTGACCCGTGCCGTCCGGCGATCGCCATCACCTCGGTTGAGGTGGATGTTGACTTCGTGATTCCGCCGGGCGGCCGGGCGGGGCACTTTGTCTACGGCGACGAAATGTATCGGTTCGAAAACCGTGGCTCTGCGACCGTTTCGGACGTCCACACCCAGACCACCAAGGTCGTCGGTAACACCACGATCCCGCCAGGCGGCACGGTCACGGTCTCGGTGGATATCGGACTCGGTTTCGGCGCGGGAGGCGCGACCTACAACCGGGTTCAGAGCTTTATCCGCGCGATGGTTTTCGCGCTCTAAAGGGGGATGAATGAAAGCGCGCAAAGATGAGCACACGCGGTATTTCCGCACGCCAAGCGGCAGCGTTGGTGAGATCGCTGATTCTCACGCGGATGCCGGAGGGCTACCCGACGGAGCGGTGGAGATCACCGAAGCGGAGTTTCAGGAGGCGCGTACCTCCTGGGAGGCTGGTGTCGCCGATCATGTCGCCGACCTGGAGGCGGCGGACGCTGAGCTGGCGCAGGAAGCCTACGAGGCGCTGCGCACCGCGGGGATTCCGGAGAAGAGCGCGCGGCGCCTGTCCGGGTTCCACGCCCAACCGTCGTAGCCGCTGAGGTCCGCCTGCGTGCTCCGGGGGCAGGAACGCCTCCGCTCACCCTTGGTGAAGCGGGGGCGTTCCTGCGTGGAGGGCGCTGAGGGGCCGGGGTAGTCGGCCGGCCCCGGCGCACCCTGACGTGGTCAGCCCCCACCCGCCGTCGACCCGGCCATGCTCCCAGCCGCCGCGCGCAGATCTTAGCGAGCGCGAGCCCGGACATGCCGCATGGGCCGATCTGCGGAACCGGCGTCTCGTGCGGATACGCTGGCCTTCACTGGATAGCCGCTGGTCGTGGGCCGGGCGCAGAACTCCGTCAGGAGGTGCGTCCGTTGCCGGCGACATGTTGGAAGTCGATTCACGGGCTGATGGTCCGTGCCACGAAGGTGGACGCGTGCGGCATTCCCGTCGTCGGCCCGTGTTCTGTCGTGACGACCGACGGTCTGATCACCGCCTCGTACTCGCCGGAGATCGCCGAGGGCGACGAGATCGAGGTCAAGAACGCGGCGGGCCGCATCTGCATCAGCTCGAAGGACTGTCCGCAGCTGAAATGGGTGAACTTCGAGATCACCCTGTGTGGCGTCGACCCCGACCTGTTCTCCTTGCTGTCGGGGTATCAGACGGTGCTGGACTGGGAGGGCAAGTCGGTCGGTAACCGCATCGGCGAAGACATCCTCTGCGCGGGAGGTGTCGGCTTGGAAATCTGGTCGGAGGTGCCGGGGGAGACCTGCGGCGCGTCGGGCCTGCCGAGCTACGGCTACTTCCTCATCCCCTGGCTCAAAAACATGATCATCGGTGATTTTGAGATCCAGAACGGTGAGACGACGTTCACCCTGACGGGCCGCAGCGAGAAGGGCTCCGGGTGGGGGGTCGGGCCTCACGACGTGGATGCGACGAGCGCGGCCAACCCGCCGGTGCCCGGCCCGCTGCTGACGCCGATCGGACCCAAGGACCACCTGGACCTGCACCTGACGACCGTGCCGCCGCCAGCGGCGGTGTGCGGCTGCCAGCCGCTGGCCGCGTAACAGCCTGGGGCAGGTGTTCGAACTGGGCTCCTTCCCGCGGCCCTCGCGGGAAGGAGCCCGCGGTTTCGGTGCGCTCCCACCGAACCTGCGTGATCGGAAAGGATGGGGTGGCCGGTGAGCCTGACCGATCACAGCCCGTGCTGGCCGGCCCCTGACGCGGACCCGACGTGCTGCCCAGGCTGGGAGAGCGCCGACCCGGCGCTGAAAGCCCGCCTTGGGAAGATCGCCGCGCAGATCCTGTCGCCGCTGACTGGCGGCCGGTACGGGGTGTGCGAGCTCACCGTCCGCCCCTGCGGGAAGACCTGCGGCGGCGGGGGGCCGCTCGACGTCGGCGTGGGGCCGCCGTTCTACCCGCTGCTGACCTCGGACGGCTGGGTGAACTGCCGCGTCTGCTCCGGCGCCTGCTCCTGCTGCCACGTGTGCAAGGTCGACCTGGAGGGCCCCGCGCAGGCGATCGTCCGCGTTGTGGTCGACGGTCTCCAGCTGCCGCCGGAGGCGTACCGCATCGACAACCATCGCGAGCTCGTCCGCGTCGACGGCGGATGCTGGCCCGAATGCGCGGACCTGACCGCGCCGGTCGACGACGTCGACGGCGGCGCGTTCGCCGTCACCTACACGCGCGGCCTGCCGTTGGATGAGGCGGCGATGCACGCCTACTCGACGTACGCGTGCGAGCTGCTGAACGCCTGCCGCGGGGATGACTGCTGCCGCCTTCCCGAGCGCGTCACCACGATCACCCGTCAAGGGGTGACGGTCGGGTTCGTCGACCCGATGACGTTCCTCGACGAAGGCAGGACAGGCATCCCCGAAGTGGATCAGTGGATCGCGTCGGTCAACCCCTACGGGCTACGGCAGCGCTCCCGGGTGCTGTCGCCTGACCGGCCGAAGCTGCGGAGGACCTCGTGGCCGTGAACCTCGACCAGGTCGCCTTCGACCTCGCCGCCGAGCTGCTCGGCTGCTTCTGCGCCGCCCTGGAGGAGAGCACGGCGGGCGCGGCCTGCCGGTGCAGCCTCCTGGCCGGCGCGAACGTCGCGGCGGACCTGTGCTGCGACTGCGGCGACGGCAACGGGCAGGCGTGGGTGCGGGTGGCGGAGATCTGGCCCACGACCGCGACGTGGCCGCAGCGGCTCGCCCAGATCGAGAAGTGCCCGCTGAACCTGTGGGCGGTTGAGCTGGAGATGGGCGCCTACCGCTGCGCCGCGAAGATCGACAACCGGGGGCGGTTTCCGAGCGCCGCCCGGCTGACCCGCGACGCCGAGGTCGTCATGGACGACGCGGCCGCGATGCGCCGCGCCGCGAACTGCTGCTTTCGCACCAGCGAGGCGGCACGCCAGTCGGCGCGCAGGTTCATCGTCGGCGGGTGGCGGCCGCTCGGCCCGGAAGGCGGATGCGTCGGCGGCCAGATGTCGGTGACGGTGTCGGCCTACGACTGCTGCCCGGCCTAGGGTCACGCCCGCGAAAGCAGAGACCAGGGGTGCGGCGGACCGGACGTGTAACAAACGGACTCATGCTTCTTTATGTAAATGAGACATGGGAACAATCGACTACTGACACCCCACACCTGTAGTGTATGAATTGCACATTAAAACCCTCCACGAAAGGAAGTGTCATGAACGTTATGACCTGCGGAAACCACGCTTCTCCCGGCCTTTCCTGGTGGGCTCCTGCAGTCCAGTGGGGGTAGGCGAAGCAACAAACCCGAAGGGCCTCCGTCACCATGGCGGAGGCCCTTCCTCGTATCCTGGCCCGCGTGCAGCAGAGCATGCGTGAAGTTTTCCTCGACCAGGTGCGGCAGGTCATCGCCGAGCACGGGCACGCTGTCCAGTCCGTGCTCGGCGAAGGCGGCATGCCGGACCTGTGCTACACGGTCGGCCTCACTGAGCGGAACCTGCCCGAGCTGGCCGCCCTCGGCGCCGCGGAGGGCCTGGCGCACGTGACGCTCAACGTCCTCGCCGCCGCGCTCACCCCCGCCATGACCTTCGGCGGCGCGGTGGCGCTGTCGCTGCCGACCGGCCCGGCCCGGGTGATGCTCGCCCCCGTGCCGGACGCCGCCGTCGCCCAACTGGCCGTCGCCACCGCCCTGTACGGGCAGCGGGTCCGGGCGCTGCAGGTGGCGTTCGCGTTCTAGCTGTGCCGTCGTATGAGGTTGGTGCCACGGCCGCGATTCCGGCCGCAGCAACGCCTCGCGCACACGGTCTCCTCGGGCGGAGGTGAGTCGAGTCGATGATGTACGGATGACCTACATAGCTCCCCCCAAGTGGCCGCCACCGGATGGGTGGCCGCTACCGTCCGACGACTGGACACCGCCGACGGGTTGGACGCCGGACGCGCGCCGACCCGTCCGTATTCCGCCGGACGGACACGGTGTGCTGCTGCCCAGGCTGCCCGACGCTGAGGAGTCCTCCGCGCTCGAACCACCGGCCGACGCCGCAGATGCACGCCACCGGGTCGTGGTGCGGATGCTGGCGCTATGGGCTAGATCCGTCCAGCGCGACGCCCACAGCTACTACCAAGCCGCGAGCAAGGCCGTATGGACGGACTGGGCGATCGAGCACGGCGAGGAATGGTCACCCACCGAGGATGATCTGGCACGGGTAATCGAGGACGTCTGGGTCCGTGGCTACCGGCTCGTCATGTCGGCCTACCAGATGGAGCGCTGGTCGCAGGCCCACCAGCAGATCACCGGCAGCAGCGAGCAGCCGGACGATCGGCTGCGGATGCTGCGCAACACCATCGAGCACCTGGACGAGGCGTCCTTCACCGACCTCGTCGCGCAGAAGGGCCCGCTCGACCCGAGAAACAAGAGGAAGAAGTGGTCCATCGACGAACTGCCCGGCAAGGAGCTCTTCCTCGGTTTCGATGCCGGTTTTACCGAGGCCGCGTTCGGCCTGGTCAACCTGCGGGACGTGACCACGCGGGCGCGCCTGTACGCCCAGCTTGATGCGCCCGACGAGCCGTCGTTCGACGACTACGTGCCCGATTCGTACGACCCGGAAAGCGACTGAACCGCACCTGCACAGCGGCGTGTTATGCGGGACCGAGTCCTGCCTGCCGGGCTAGCTGTGGTGTCTCATGACGCCGTGGAACCAACGTCATGAGACATCACATCTAGCGGCCGCCGGCCCTGGCGCGGTGGGCCGGGATGACGCCGGCGCACGCCGACCGCCTGCCGAGCATGCTCAGCACCTGTGACAGTCCGGTCCGTCCGCGTGTCCACGGCAACGGAGGACCGACGAACATCAACGCTCGTTTTTGCCTGATGGCCTCGTCGCACCAGGGCGCCGGGTCGGTGATCGTGATCCCGGTGACGAACGACAGGTCGCCGCCATCCGGGTCGGGGCAGCGCACCTCCACCTCGCCGCCGGGGCCGATGCTGATCCGCCACTGCTCGCCTCGCGCCGGGTGCAGCGGCATGGAGGCGAGGCCGTCATCGACGGAGAGCGCGACCGGCGGCAGTCCGAGGAAGGCCAGCAGTGGCAGCAGGTCGGCCGCCGGATCGCCGACCTCGGGGGACACGTAAAGGGCCGGGGGAAAGTCGTCGACGTCGGGCAGCAGCGCCCGCACGTCGAACACGTCGTGGCTCATAGCAACCGATTGTGTCCTGTAGGTGACCGGCTCGCCGTACGACCGCACTTATGCAGGTGTTTCCGTCAGTCACGCCGCGTATCCTCCACATGACGGATGACAATCATCATTGTCTCCTCCTGGGAGGTGTGAACGCCATGACGATCCCCTGCCCGTTCACGACCTGCGAGTGCCTCCATGTCGGATGCGAGTACGGCTGGATCACTCTGCCGGGATCCGACGGCAGCGACTTCGTCCGCCCCTGCCCGACATGCAGGCCCGAGGTCTCCGCCCACCTGCGGATGGGAAGAGGGTCGGGCGCCCAGGTGCGGGCGCAGCTGCGTCACCTGCCGCGACCCTCCCGGGTGGCGGCGAATTCCACGAAAAAACGCTCCTCCCGCAACGTGTAGTGAAACACTTGCAACCGTACCCGCATATCTGTAGCGTATGAATTGCAGAGGCTTGGACGGCTCACGGGGGAGGCTCGCATGCCCGCACGGCTCGACGCCGACCCGACGGACCTCGACGTCCGACTGCCGCCGACCAAGCCGCTGCCCGCCCCCCGGGCCGCCACCGGCACTCGAGGTGGGGCCTGTCCGACAGCCACGACCCGTCACCGCAAGGGCGCCCGCTTGGGGCGCCCTTCGCATGTCCGCAAGGAGAACTCGTGCTCCCTGATCACCAGAACGAACTCCTCGGCCCGGGCCGGTCCGGCACGGCGGGGGAGACCTCGACCTGCCCGGCCTCCCAGCAGGGCACCCACAGCCCGCCCCACCGAACGCCTCCCGCCCTCCACACCGTGGCCGCCCCCGACTGCGGCCGCTGCGGCGACACCGGTGTCATCGACGAGGTCGTCATCCCGCGCCTGGACCTCACCGCTGAGCGGCTGGAGAAGCTGACCTGCATGTTCGAGGCCGCCGCTGACGCGGTCGACGAAGGTCGCGACTCACACGCGCGGAACCGGGCCGGCGTCGCCCAGCTCCTCACCTGGGCCCTGTCGGGCGTCCCCGCCCAGGGGCGTTGCTCCTGCAAACGCGGCCGGAGCCAGGAGGTGCAGGACCGCACCGAACAGCTCCTCGGCGAAGGCGCCAACGCACAAGAGGTGCTGCTGGAGCTGATGCCGGTCGCTCGCGCCCTGTACTGCATGTGGGCCAGCCACCAGCTCGACGAGACGGCGCCGTTCCGGCCGCAGCGGCAGGCCCGCGCCGCGGAAGAGGCACAGATCCTGCTGAGAACCACCGACCCGTGGCTTCGTGACGCGCTGGCTTTGTCCTGGCGGCGGGACCTGCAGGTGTACGCCCCGCTGGTGACAGGTGGTGGCCACTGATGGCGCTCACCATGGGAGAAGCACAAGCCGTCGGCGACCTGCTGGGATTCCTGTTTCGCAGCTCGTGCGATCCGGTGCGCGCGCTGAACGGGGCGGAGTTCCTCGCCAGCCAGGCCCGTCAGGTGAAGGCCGGTATCAGGGCTGAGGAGATCCAAGCCGGATGGTGTCGCTTCGAGCGGAGCGTCACCCTGGACGCCGCCGTCCGTACCGAGATCGACGCGTTGCACCGGGCCGGACAGCTGACCGCCGTCGCCGCCGCCCGCCTGCACGCCGCCCTCCTGCCCGCCGGGAACACCGCGCCGACCAGGGGACGCCGATGAGCGGCGAAAGCGGCCTGGTGCCGCTGACCGACGACGAGCAGCAGGCCGCGGAGCGGGTCATCGCCGAGTACTTCGAGGCGAAAATCCACGAAGCGGAGGAAGTCGCCGTTCAAGCAGCGGCGAACGTCCGCGCGGCCAAAGCCACCGCCACCGCCTGGGGCACCACTCGGACCCTGTGCGGCGTAGAAGCTTTCGGCGTGGTCGCCATCGCCTCCACCCGCCTGATCGAGGCGGGGGAAGCCCTCATCGCCGGGGGCGGCAGCAAGGGGGACTACGAACGGCGGCGCGACGACCAACGCCTGGTATTCCGCTACGTCCGCGAAGTCCTCGGTCACGACATGGAAGGACACCAGTCGTGACGGGAAGAGATGGCCTCACCATGAAGCCTGCCCGCATCGGCGCCCTGACCCTCATCGTTCTGGCGCTCCTGGCCGCTTCCTCGTCCTTCGGATCACCTGGGCCTGCGACAGAGGCCGCCCGACCGACGCCCGAGCCCTCCTCGACCGCATGCGAGCAGGCACGGACCGCGATGGTGCCCGCCCTGCAGCTCGCCCAGGCCGCGATCGAGGAGACCAGCGCCGGTGACGCCAGGCTGGCCAGCATCAGCACAGCACGCGACATGCTGACCAGCGCCCACGTCATCGCCACGGTGAACGCCTGCCTCACCGCCGACCGGGCGGCAGGGACCACGCTGACGGACATCTGCGCCAGGGTCGACGAAGCCGTGCTTCGCATCTCGGAGATCCGCACGACCGGCCGTGCCACCGCTGACGACCGCGTCGCCCTCACCCGCGTCCTGGGTGAGCTGAACACCTTCCTGGCGCCCTGACCTCGCCTTTCTGGCGCCTCGAACCGCTGGCTCAGCGCCGTCTGGCGGCGCCCCTTGCTCCTGTGACTCGTGAAAGAGAGACCCCCGTGCCTGTGACCGACCTGCACAACCGCCCCGACCCCGCCTACAGGCAGCGCCTGGTCAACCAGAAGGAAACCGTCGCAGACCTGCTCGGCGCGCAGGCCGCCGCCGACGAGAAGCTCGACGAGATCGACCGTTGCCTCAACGACCTGCTGCGCCGCTCCACCGGAGCCCTCCACGATCTGAACCACACCGACTACGAGGACGCCGCCGAGGACGTGGAAGCCATGCGCCGCGCGATGCGCAGCCTGAGGCGCATCACCGCCCCCCTGCAGGCCCGCGTCGACGGTCTTCTCGCCGTTCAGCACGCTGACGCCGCCATCCCCGGCGACCCCTCATGCTGATCACCAAACCGGTGCCGTGGGAGGGCACGATCGCCCGCTGCAACCTCGTCGGCCGCGACCAGGTGTGCATCGTGCACGCGACGTCCAACCGCCCGGACGGCCTGCCCGCCGAGCTTCGCGACGACAACGGCGAACCGATCGGCGTGGCCGATGAGGTGTGGATCGACGACCAGAACCTGATGCGTGCCCGCGGCCGCCTCGACGCCGCCACCGACGCCGGACGTGACGCCGCCGCCCGTCTCGTCTCCGCCCAGCACGTCGCCGTGCACCTGGGCGACGCCCACACCCGGCGGCTGCGCGAGGCCGGCTCCGACGTCCTCGACATCGTCTTGCTGACCGGCTGGCAGGTCGAGGCGGTGCAGCTCGTCCGCGCCGACCAGGCCCCCTGGGATGAGGCGGTCATCACCGCCGCCCCTGCCTGACCGGCCCTACGGGCACTACCAGCCGATCGGCGGCCGAGCCCCCACGGGGTTGGGGCTCGGCCGCCGATCCTGCCCATCGCTGATGCTGAGGAGAACCACACGATGCCCAACTCCAGCCACGCCGAGCCGCTCCTGCTGCTCGGCGTGGACGACACACCGAGTCTGGTCGGCTGGCAGGTGACCGCGACCCGCGTCCTCGCCGGGCAGGTGATGAAGGGGGTGCTGCTGCCCGCCACCGCCGCAGGCCTGCT
Organism: Streptosporangium sp. NPDC002721; assembly: GCF_042888905.1. Classification (NCBI taxonomy): domain Bacteria; kingdom Bacillati; phylum Actinomycetota; class Actinomycetes; order Streptosporangiales; family Streptosporangiaceae; genus Streptosporangium; species Streptosporangium sp. NPDC002721. Next base: position 84,878 of record NZ_JBIAQI010000018.1, on the reverse strand, counting down.
GCGGCTGCACCCGGACGACGGCGACGCCCCGCTGCTAGAACTCGACCCGGCACGATGGCGCATCACACCGAGGGTGAGCCTGCAGGAGCGGCGCCGCCAGTCGCGGCGCCTGATCCACTGCCCCAACGGCCTGCTCATCTACCGGTACGGTGATCTGCCCACCACGCAGCTGGCCACCAAGACGATGCTGCGGCGATTGCGGCGCCGCCCCGCGACGGGGCAGGCGCCGATCGCGTCGTACATGATGCAAAAGGGGTACGCGCCGCTGTTCGCCGTGGCCGACTCCCACGAGCTGCCGCCGCTGCCCCCGGCCCGCCAGGCCGCCTGGATTCTGGCCCGTACGTGCGCCCGCTGCGCCAGCCGGGGTGACCGGCCCTACGAGAAGACCGACCGTGACCAGCAACGGTATTGCCCGCCGTGCCAGCAGCCCGCGGCCGAAGAGTGGCAGCAGCACAACCGCGGGGGCGGACATGGGTGACGTCGAGCAGCACGTGTGCGTCGCCCGCTACTGCGGCCTTCTAATCCCCGCGCACTGGGTGATGTGCCCGCAGGACTGGGCTCGGCTGCCGCCCGAGCTGCAGGCCGAACTGCCGCGCGCCTATCAGGAACGGCGGCAATGGTGGTCGAGGTATGTGCGGGTGGTCGGCGCGGCCCGTGACATGGTCGACGAGGCGATGGGGCGCGTCGTGGCGTGCGGCCCGGCCGGCGAGGCCGCCTCGCTGGCGGATCCGCCTGCCCGCTACGTTCCTTTCGGCGACGCCTTCTGGTGTTCCCTGTGCGGGGGCCTGGTCGTGTGTCGCGTCCAGCACGACGACTTCCACCGGGCGCTCGCAGCCGGCCCTGCCGCAACGCCCACGGTTCTCCTACGCGGCGAGGAGGCCAGTCACGTCAGCCCCCGCCGCTGGGGCGGTGACGTGACCGGATGGGGCGAACCAGTCACCTGGCCGGGCCGTGCCCGGCACCCTGGTTAGGCGAACTCGCCGTGACCTGTCGGATACCGACTGTAGGTCTGGGGGTCGTCCCGTCCTCCGGGGAGTCACCTGTGGTCTTCGGCCAGACCAGCTCCGCCTTCCTGGTCGGCGCCATCACCGTGACCGGCTGGCCCCTCGCCGCGGCCCTTCGGCTCAGACGGCGGAAGGGCTGGAGGAGCGGGCGCGCCACCTGCGCGAGCAGCTCGTCACCAGCGAGGGCGACTGACCGGCAGAACTTCATCCTCAATGACGCGAAGTACGACCCTTTGGGAGGGACGCCATGACGGACACGACCACCATGACGACGGTGAGGGTCGGCGACCACACCGTGCGGGTGTATCTGCCCGAGGACGTCGACGGCTGGCTGGCCGCCGTCGCCGCCCTGGACACGCTCGGGGTGCACAAGCAGGTCGCGGCCGACCGGGTTCAGGTCCTCGCGCAGCTGGCCAGCGAGGTGGTTCACCCAGCGGACCAGCTGGTGTTCACCGAGGTCGCGGCAGAGGGTGGAGAGGTCAACGTCGCTCATGCGGCTGACGTCCTCACCGTCTTCCTGGACGACTACGTCCGGGACGTCGCGGCCCCGCTCAGTGCCTCTTCACGACGGCCCCGCACCCGGCAGCGGGGGGTGCCGCGCAGGCGGCGGCACTGGGCGTCCTGGCTGCCGTACGCGTGGCGGGGCGTGCACGAACGGGTCGCGGCGCGGTACGGGATGTTCTGGGAGCCGTGCCCGGTGTGCGGGCGGCCGTTCGGCGGGCACGAGTGGCGGCGGGTGAAGGGCCGCCCTGACGCGCTGCCGGTGCCGGGGTCGCCCGGCGAGTGGTCGGCGATCTGCCCGCGCTGCACCCGTAACGGGTACGGCGCCACCCAGCACCCCGACGGACCGTGGACTGTCGGAGGCGGTGTCTAGCATGCCCGGTATGACGGGAAGAGGAAAAGCGGGGGAGAGCTGGCAGGAAGGTGACCTGGTCATCGCCGTTGACGGCGCCCTGTGGGTGCGCGCCTACGAAGAAGATGAGGTGAAGGGCTGGCCATGGGGATACCCCGGTGAGACGGCGCGCTCGTTCACCGGCGGGGCAGCAGGCGTCAGCGGGTCTGTGCCCGAAGACGTCCCGGTGCGTCCGCTGACGCTGCTGGTGCGTAACGGCCGCCCTTACTCGCCCGTTGAGGCCCAGGCGCTGTCCGCCGCTCAAGCGGTCGGGTCAGGCGGCTTGTACTTTCCCGCGGCGGTGCTGCGCCCCGACGTGCCCGGCCCGGCCGCGGCGAAGGTGTGGGCGGCGTTGAGTGACGACGTGGTCGTGGTCGACGCCCCCGGCATGGCGGCCGCGCTCGGCGCGGGCGATCTCGTCGCCCGGCTGCTGGCCTGGCACAACACCGAACCCTCCTGAGAGCGCAACACGTTCGGTCACTCAAGGCCGCCCTCGGTGGAAACGAGGGCGGCCTTCTGCTTTGCTGCTGGTCATGGGCTTGACCGTGAAAGCGAACGCGCCGGTGCTGGGCATGCACGACGGCCAGCAGTACGACGTCGCGGACTCGCCGTTCATCCGCAAGGTGATCGCGTCGGGGAAGCTGACGCTGCTGGCCGACCCCTCCTCGGCGGAGGAGGAGACCGGCTCATCCGACGGCGGCCCAGGGCCGGCGTCCGAGGAGCCGCTGACGGTGCGGGGCAGGGCACGCAAGCCGTGAACGACCTCCGGCTGGTCGCCGACCCGGACGCCGAACTGGAGGCACTGCGTCAGCCGCCCGACATCGAGCTGACGGTGAAGGTCCGCGAGCCCGACTACGACGAGGCGGCCTGACCCGCCAGGAACAATGGGGGGTGTGGTGGCGACGTACCGGGTGCGGGTCCGCAACAACCAGCCGGCGCTGAACCGGTTTCTGCGCTCCCCAGACGGGCCGGTCGTCCAGCACGTCGGCGAGATCATGCGGGAGACGGCGAACCTCGGCCGGCGCACCATCCGCGTCGATACCGGCCTGGCCCGCGACACGATCTACAGCAACGCGCTGGGGCTGGCCAACCATGTGGTGGGCCGCGCCGGGTCGCTGGCCCCGTACGCCTACTGGCTGGACGTCGGCACGGGCATCTACGGGCCGACCGGCAAACCCATCGTGCCCAAGCGGGCGAAAGTGCTGGTGTTCACGCCGAAGGGCTCCAACGTCACAGTGTTCGCCGCGTCGGTGAAGGGCATCAAGGGCGACCGGTGGCTGCGGCGGGCGTTCGCGCTCGCCTGCCCGTACCCGGTGGTGGACCTGGCGCCCATGTAGCGGCGTGCTCACGCTTCGGCGTTCGAGCAGGTCGCGGCTCGCGCGATGATGGGGGCGTCAGGGGATCGACGTGTTCCGGGGGGAACGATGAGCGAAGTGGCTGTGAAGGACGACGCCCAGGTGAGCGGCGAGGACCTCGAAGGGGTCGTCGTTGACCCTGACCTGGTGTTCACCACCCCGCCCAAGCCGCACTTGTCGACGGAGTCGACGGTGGAGCGGACCGTCGGCTTCGAGCTTGACGGACAGACCTACTACTTGATCAAGCCGCGTAAGTGGGAGGACGCGCTGATGGCGTTGGAGGAGACCGCGGCCCGGCGGGCGACCGGCGCGGACGTGTTGTGGCAGGGCTGGGATTTCCTGCAGACCGTCGTCACGCCCGAGTCGCTGCGCCGCCTGATGGGCCGGGCCCGCGACGACAACGACGACTTCGAGCGCAGCGACCTGTTCGACCTCATCCCGAAGATCATTCGGAAGTTGCAGGCGAAGGAAACCGCTGGGAAGGCGGCGGTGCCGCGCCCGGCGCGGGCACGCGCCGCCCGCTCGGCGTCCGCGCCGCGCGAGTAGCCGGTGGAGCAGTGGCGGCCGGCGGTCCTTGGGCCGCCGGCGTCGTTCGTCCTCGACGACGAGGTCTACGAGCTGTCGGGGACGTGGCAGGTGCTGCTGGAGTATCTGCCGGCCGAGCGGTGGCACATGTTCGTCCTGTACGGGCTGCTGCACCCGCTGGACGCCGAGCGGCTGTCGGACCGGCTCGACGACGATGACGATCCGCTGACCCGGCAGGAGGTGTGGGCGGTGGTCGAGCGGCTGGTGCAGCAGGCGACCGGCCGCAAGTGGTGGGTCGCCCAGCGGTTGTACGCGACGTTGGCCGCCTCCTGGGGGGAGCTGGACGGGCGGCTGTCGCTGCGCGGCGTGGAGCTGGCGGCGATGCTGCCGAACCCGGCTCGCATGTGCAACCTCGTGTACGGGTGGCTGGTCGACGGCGCCGACGAGCAGGGGCGGCGCCGCCTGGACATGCAGCTGACCCGGCCCCCGGCGGGGATGTCGAGACGGCAGGCGATGGCGGCCTGGTCGCCGCAGGAGCAAGGACGGGCGTTCATGGACGCGTACCGGTCGCAAGGCGATGCGGGAGGGCGAAGCCCGGTCCCCGTAGCCTAGGGCTGTCGCTGTGCTGAGGGCCGGACACCATTGCCGTCCGGTAGGGGTGCCCGCCCATGGCCGCAGGTCAGCCGCTCTCGCGCGCCGAGGTGGAGCTGGTCCTCAACTTCGAGGGTCTGTCGGAGGAGCTCCGCGAAGGTCTGGAGCGGCGCGTCAAGGCGGCGGCTGCGGTCGCGGCCAAGGAACTGACCCGGGTCGAGAAGTCCGCCGCCGGGATCGGCACCGAAACGCAACGCTCAGCACGAACCGCTGAAACGGCCGTTCAAGGCGTGCAGCGCGGTGCGAAGATCGCCGCCGCTGAGCTCGACAAGACCGCGAAGGCCGCCGCGAGGGTCGGCGTCGAGGCGAAGAAGTCCAGCGACGACGCGGCTGACACGCTCAACCGCAAGCTGGTGCCCGCCGCGACGAAAGTCCGTGAGGCGCTCGCGAACATCGGCGAAGGAGGACGAACCCGAGGCGGCCTGCAGGGGCTGCTGCGTGACCTGGCCGGGCTGCCGCCGGCGTCGGCGCGGGCGGTACGCGGCCTGACCTTCACCCGGCAGGCGATCATCTCGACCATCGCCGCCGCCGCCGGGCTGGCGCCCGCGTTCGCCGCCGCCGGCGCCGGGGCCGGAGCGTTCGGCCTGTTCGCGGTCCCGACGATCACGAAGGTGATCAAGGCGCAGACGGAGATGGCCGACGAGTGGGCGTCCCTCACCGACGACCAGAAGATCGCCGCCGTGTCGACGTCCGCCCTGGTCGACGAGTACAAGGCGCTGTCGGCGTCGCTCGCCCCGGACACGCTGCGCGTCTACAACGCCGCCTTGACCGAGACGCGGGAGCTGCTGCCCGAACTGGTGCCGCTGGCCCGCGCCACCGCGACCGAGCTGGCCGACGCCGTGGCCACCCTCGGCGACGGCTTCGATTCCGACCGCGCGCAGGAGTTCTTCTCCTTCCTGGAGCGCTCAGCGCCCGGCGCGATCAGCGGCATCGTGTCGATCGTGCAAGACGGCGGGGCGGCGGCTGCGGCGCTGCTGCAGGCCCTCGCCCCGCTCGCCCCCGTCCTGGGCGGCGTGGTCGCCGGGACGCTGCAGCTGGTGACCGCCGTCTCCGAGCTGTCGCCGGAGCTGGTGCAGCTGCTGGTGACGACGGTCGCGTTGCGCGGCCCGATCACCGCCCTGGGCAGCCTCTTCACCACTGGGGTGGGAAAGGTCAAGGCGTACTCGCGGGAGACGAAGGGCGCCTCGCTGGCCTCCAAGGTGCTCACCGCCGCCGCGGCCGCCGGGCCGAACATCTACCTCGCCGGCGCCGCCGCGCTCGGCATCTTCGCGATCTCCCTGGCGACCGCGAAGACGCGCGGCGAGGAGCTGGTCGACTCCATCCAGGCCAGCAACCTGGCGGTGCGCAACAACGTCGATGGCTACCGGAACGCGAACAGGGTGCTGGCCGGTGAGCTCGCCCCGACCGAGGCCGCGATCGGCCGGGCGCTGCAAGGGGTGAACCGCGACCTGAACGCCAACACGGTCGCCCTGGCCCAGGCGGCGCTGGCCCAGCGCGGCCTGTCCAGCGTGAACGTCGCGGCCGCGCAGGCGATGGAGCAGAACCGGGCGGCGCTGACCAACATCGACACTGGAGCCCGCGCCGTCGCCGCCGCGTACGGCATCACCACGGGGCAGGCGATCGCCTTGGCGGACGCGGTCGGCGTCGACCTGTCCCAAGGCGTCACCCGAAGCGGCACCCTGACGGCGGCGGCGGCCGCGAAGTTCGCCGCCTACCAGGCCGCGGTGCAGGCGGCGCAGAACCCGACGCTCGCGATCCAGACGGCGTTCGCGAACACCGCCAACGAAGCCCTGAACCTGACCGACCGGGTCAAAGCGCTGCAGTCGGCGTTTGATCTGACGATCAACCCGAGTTTGGCGCTGTACACGGCGACGACCCGGGTCCGTGACGCCTTCGCGGCCGCCAACACGGTGCTGTCCCAGGGCAACACCACCTCGCAGGCGCGACGCACCGCCCTGCAGAACCTGATCACCACGTTGCGGGATCAGGCCAACGCCGAGTTCGCCGCGAACCAGTCCGTCGACAAGACCAGTACGGCGTTCCGTAACCAGCTGCCGACCCTGACCGGGCTGGCCGGCAAGAGCCGGGAGAGCCGGGCCCTCATCAACGAGCTGGCGGGGGCGCTGGCCGGGGCGAGAACCGCGGCCCAGACCGCGGGCAACGCGATAGGTGGTCTCGGCGGTAAGGCCGGCGCGGCGAAGGGCGGCCTGTCGGAGGCGGCCCGGCAGGCGGGCGTCCTGGACAAGCGGGCCCAAGGCGCATCCGGGAACGTCGCCAACCTGGCCACCCAGGCGCAGACCGCCGGTAACTCCTCCAGCGTCGCCGCGCCGAAGGTCGACGACCTGGCCAACAGCATCCGGGGCCTGAAGTCCAGGAGCGTCACCATCCGGGCCAACACCGCTCCGGCACAAACGGCCGTTCAGTCGTTCATCCGCGACACCAGCGGCAGGGTCGTCGACGTGACGCTGCGGATCGGCAAGACCACCGCCACGGCGGGGGCCACGGGCGGCATGGCCGAGGAGCTGAAGCCTCGCGTGTTCCCGCCGGGCTTCGCCGCCGGCGGCAAGCTGCGCGGCCCGGGCACCGGCACCAGCGACTCGATCATCGCCCGCCTGTCGACCGGTGAGTTCGTCGTCAACGCCAAGGCGACCAAACGCTACGAGGACCTGCTGCGGGCGATTAACAGCAACAAGTTCGCGACCGGCGGCAAGGTCGGCGACAGCCTGCCCCGGTTCGCGACCGGCGGCCTGGCCCGCGGACGCAACCCGGTGATCGACCTGGGGGCGCTGCTCGGCACCGACCTGGCGCGCGGCCTGGCCCGCTCGCAGCGCGCGATCGACGCCGAACTCGGCAAGATCAGCAAGGCGGTGAAGGAGAAGCTCGCCGACATCAACCGGTCGGTGGGCGCCGACTTCGTCCGCAACCTGGTCTCCGCCAGCCCGGAGGAGATCTCCCGCCAGCTTCGCGACCTGCAACGGCAGATCAGCGCCGCCCTGAAGAAGACCGACACCCGGGTCGATAACCTGCTGGTCGCCCGGCTGACCACGCTGAACGCGGCGCTGGGCAAGCTCGCAACCGAACGGGACCGGCTGGCGGCCAGGGTGGAGAAGGCGACCCAGACCGCGGCTGACGTCACCGATCGGGCACGCTCCTCGGCCGCGCTGTCGACCCTCACCGAGGAGGAGCGGGCCACCCCTCAGACCATCGCGGCGGGTCTCCGCAGCCGCCTGAAGGCGATCAACACGTTTCAGGACGACATCGCGCGGCTGCAGCGGCGCGGCGCCGACAAGTCGCTGATCGAGCAGCTCGTCACCGGCGGCCCCGACCAGTCCGGGCAGCTCGCCGCCAGCCTCTCCCGCGCGTCGACCACCACCCTGCGGGAGATCAACTCGCTGCAGAGGCGCATCAACGCCGACAGCAGATTCCTCGGCCAAGAAAGCGCTGATTTCCTGTTCGACTCCGGAGTCAACGCCGGTCGGGGTTTCCTCGCGGGCCTGAAATCGCAGCAGAAGGAGATCACCACGCTGATGACGGCGATCGCCAAGAGCGTGTCGACGACCATCCGGAAAGAACTGAAGATCAAAAGCCCGTCGAGGCGGCTGCGCGCCGACGGCCGCGACACCGGCCGCGGCTACCTGCTCGGCCTGCAGGACGTGGCGCCGCAGATCGAGCGGGCCGCCCGCCAGATGGTCGCCCCCGTCCCCTCCGCCCGCACCGCCCCGTTCCGGCCCGCCCGCGACGCCGCCACCGCCGGGCAGGCCCCGGCCCGCGCGCAGGGCGGCTCCTCGGTGCGCGACGTGACGTTCAACAACACCTACACCCAGGTCATGGCCACCGCCCCCGACATCTGGGCCGAGCAGGAACGCCAGCTCACCGAGGCATTGCGATAAAGAAATGAGGAGGAATGTCCGCCACCCGTTTCCGCTGCCGCAATGACAAAAGAATCGGCAACGGTGCTGTTCTTTTTCGATATAGTTTAGATATGGCTTCTAGATGTTCTATCGAGAGCTGTGAAAAATGGGCTCAGAATGCTGGAGTTCTTTGCCGGGCGCATTGGCGTGAAAAAAGTGGAATTCCTCGCGGAAAGGGTGGGGCGAAGTCTACGCAGAAGGGCTTGACCTGCAAGGGGCCGGAATGTGCCCGCGAGGCGCACAGTATGGGCTACTGCAAGACACACTACGGTCAGCTCCGCAACAAAGGACGCGTTTGGATTATCGGATCGCGTCAGGGTCGAGCGGCGCACGCCACGTGCATCGTTTACGCCTGTGGCGATTCAACGGTGCAGTGGGGGTACTGCACAGCACACATCGATGAATGGCTCGGCCGATGCATCATTCACTGGTGCGACGAGCCGATCCGCTATAAAAAGCTGGGCTTGTGCGACGCGCACGCCCGACAGAACCGATGGTTCAGTCATAAATACGGGATCACCATCTCCGAGCGCTACTTGCTTGCCGAGCGGCAAAACCATCAGTGCGCCACCTGCTCCGCCCCGGACGAGCGGGGCGCACTGAACGTCGACCACTGCCACGACACCGGCAAGGTACGCGGGCTGCTCTGCGGCAACTGCAACCGAGCCATCGGCTTGTTCAACCACAACCCTGCCGCACTGAAATCCGCGGCTGAGTATCTGGAGAAAGCCCATGGCGTCGACTGACTGGCTCTGCGTCGCTGGAGTAGAGATCGCCAACAGCGCCCGGGTGTACGCCTACAGCCAGGCCGGCCTCGCCCCCAAGCACGCCAGCGTCCGCGACTGCGGCTGCGAGGGCCTGCCCGCCGTGCTGGGCGACGAGCCGTACACGCTGCCCGCCACCGACGACGCCCCCTGGTACGACCCGGCGGAACCCTCCTCGACGGACTTCGCGGGCTTCCTGTGCACCGACATCGAGGACATGGAGTCGGCGCCGGTCTCCCGATCGGTGACCAACCGGCTCGGCGACGGCGCGGTGATCGGCCGCCGACGGCTGGGCGCCCGCACGATCACCGTGACCGGCGTGCTGATCGGCCGCACCTCCTGCGCGGTCGACTACGGCCACCGGTGGCTCTCCAGCGTCCTGCAAGGCGCCCTGGCGTGCGGCCCCGCCTCCTGCGGCGGCGACGACCTGGAGTTCATGACGTGCTGCCCCACCCAGCCGCTCGCCCCCGGGGAATGCTGCCCTGGCCCCTGCACCGGGCCGACGTGCGCCCAAGGCGTGTTCCGGACGCTGCGCGATGTCGCCCTCACCAGCAAGGTGAAGAAGATCCGCAGTATCACCGGCTGCGGCTGCTGCCCGGGGGAGCTGCGCGAGGTCACCTTCGAGCTCACGGCTGGACGCCCGCACGTGCTGCGCCCCGCGGTGACCGTGGCCGAAGCCGTCGTCTGGCCGCCGGAAACGCCCGACGACGAATGCGTCCAATGGTCGACCGGCCCCGGATGCCTAGACGAGGCCGGTGAATGCGCCGCCCAGCAGCCGCAGCCGTGCCCGCTGGATCCGAACTGCCCGCCGCCGACCCTGCCCGACCTGCCGCTGCCCGCCAACCCGTGCCTGTGCGAGCCGTTCACCAGACGCCAGCTGTGCATCTCGGTGCCGCAGGGCGCGGCACCGATCTGGGCCGACCTGGTGCCGCTGGTGGAGATCTACTCCGGGTCCGCCCTCCTGCGCGGCATCCGCATCAGGTTCTACCCCAACCCGTTCGGCGCCGCCTTCACCGACCTGGACCCCTGCGCCTGGTGCAGCGAGATCAACATCTCCTACCTGCCCGCCTCGGCCAAGCTCACCTTGGACTCGACCCGCCACACCGTCCTCGTGCAGTGCCCGGGCCGGGCCGACACCCCCGCCGAGGACATCGTGTCCGGGCCACAGGGCCGCCCCTTGAGCTGGCCGACGCTGGAATGCGGCATCCCCTACCTGGTGTGCGTCAGCGCCGACTCCACGACGATCGCCGCAGACGCGACCGTCACGCTGCGCACCGTCATAAGAGAGGTGTGAGGCATGGGCTCGCTCGGCTGCCCCGAGACGTACACGGTCGCGATCGCCGACCGCACCGGCGGCCGCGAGTACGGCTCCATCGAACCGTCCGCGCTCGACTGGTCCCGCATCCTCGACGACACCTCCGACGCGTCGGTCACCGTCCCCTACCAGGGGGCGGAGTGCTGCGCGCTGCTCGGCAAGACCCGCACCTGGTGCAACTCGCTGATCTTCTACCGGGACCAGCAACGGGTCTGGGAAGGGCCGGTCACGCGCATCACCCACCGCGGCGAGGACACCGTGCTGAGCGCCCGCGACGTCTCCCAGTGGCTGTTCCGCCGCAAGATCCGCGCCCTGCTCGACTACACCGGCACCAACAAGGCCGACCTCGCCGTCATCGCCCGCCTGCTCGTCGAACACGGCTTCGGACCCGATGACCCGAACGTGCTCGCCTACCTGTGGGTATCGGCCTCCGGAATCGTCGGGGAACGCAAGTACGCGGCCAACTCCGGCTACGTCCTGGATCACCTGCGCGAGCTCGCGAGAACCGGCGTCGACTTCACCGTGCTGGGCCGGCGCATTATCCTGACCGGGGAGGGGCCGCTGGGCCGGTTGCCCGGCCTGACCGACGAGCACTTCGCTGGCCCCCTCAACATGATCGAGGACGGTCTGTCGGCGATCACCCACGCGACCGTCATCGGCAAGGGCGTCATGGCCGAATCGGGCGGCGTCGGCGTGTGCGGGCTGCTGGAGTACCTCGCCTCCGAGGAGGAGATCCAGGACGTCGCCTCCGCCCGAGCCGAAGCGAACGCCCTGGTCGGCGCCGGTGAACCGGCGCCCGTCTTCGTCGAGGTGCCCGACGACGCGCAGCTGGCACCCGAAGCACCGGTCGGCATCGAGGACCTGATCCCGGGCGTCGTCGTGCCGGTCACCTCCACCGCCACGTGCCGTACGATTGCCGCCGACCTGCGGCTGCTGCGCGTCCGCGCGACCTACACCGAAGCCGACGGCGAGAAGGTCGGCATCACGCTGGCGCCGCTCGGCGTCGACACCGCGGCGACCGCCGCCGTATAGACGAAGGAGACGCCATGGCGAGAGTGCAGACGCGGCCACGCACACCCACCCAGGTCCTACGCGACCTGGACGACCGGCTACGCGTCCTGGAGCACCGCACCAGCGTGGTCGTAGGCGTGGCCCCGGACGCGTTCGTCCTCGAGGTCGACGGCTCCGGGCGGTTGACCGCCCGGCACGCCATGACGGGTACCGTCACCATCGTCGCCCTGCCTTAACGCGCCCCCGTACAGGTACGTCATCGCTGTCAGGTGACCTCTGGTGCGGTGATCAAACCGAAAGTCCCAACGGTGATCAACTAGCCGTGTGGCTATCACGCTGACGAAGGTCCACGAAGCCAAGAAATACCTAGACGTGGGCAAATAGGGGATTCATGTGCGCCGAAGAAGAATTTCACATTTTCCCGAAAGCGATAAAAGCAAACCCGGCGGGCTTGCCTTATTAGGCCATGGTTGTCTATGGATTGGACAATAGGTGCAAATGCTATTTATCTATGACAATTCCTCCCGTATCGTTGTTCCATCGGCCCGAGTTGCCAACTGATCGATACTGGCGACTCCTGACCGGAAAGGGGAGCGCCTATGCACGGCAAGCGACGCGTTGTGCTGCTTGGTCCTGCGCTTATTGCTGGCCTTGTTCTGGGAACATCAGCAACTTCCCAGGCCTCTGCTGTTTCTGGCCTTGGAAAAACGGCGGCAGCTGCAACATCACAGGAATCGACTGCCGTCGACACTCTCATTAAGTGCAAGAAGCGCTACGGTAAACTCTGCTGCAAGAGGCACGGTCGGTGGAACTGCACGAAGCTGAAGAAAAAGAAGAAGAAGTCCACCGGCAGCTACGACAAGTACGAGAAGTGGGGCAAAGGGGGCGGCAAGTACGGCAAGGGGGGCAAGTACAAAGGCCAGTACGGCAGCCACGTAGGTCCCATGAAGCCCGGGGATAGGGGGCCCGCAGGGAAGAAGCCCTCCCAGGGGCATGGCGGGCAGCCGCCGTGGTTCAAGCTGGGCCCGCATCCGAACACAAAGCAACACGGAAGATCGGGACGTTAAGATCGTTCGTAGTAGACGGTCGCCACGAGAAAGTACATAGATAAAGCGTCGGCTGAGAGTGGTTTCGCTCGCTCCTTCTGTCAGCGAGCGGAACCACGGCGCCGATTACTCCTCGTAATGCGAGAAAGTGCGTAAAACCAAGATCTTTGGACGCGACGGTGTGGGAAAAGAGCGGTGGCAGGTGCGGTCGAGGCATCGGTGACGACTTCGCCATTTTGGCAGGAAAAGGATGCGTTCCAACGGAAGTCGGGAGAGCAAGGATCCGACATCGCGGGGAATGCAGTGGCCCTTCACGTCAACGCTGGATTTGCCGCATCAGAAAAGCTCTCGACCCGACAGACGTAATCAAGCCATAACAAATGGTGATCTTGGTAAGGTTGACCTGTGGATATACACGGTCTGCGCGTTGATGGCTGCCGAAGGGTGCATCACCCCACCACGAGCCGTGACCACCGCGGCGAGGACCTTCCCGCCCTGGCCTGCAACACCGGAATCGCCGGCTGGGACGTGAGCCGCCTGCACGTCACCCATGACCCCGTCGACTGCCGACGCTGTCTGCGCCTGGTCGGCGCCGCTCCTCCGCCGGACGATATGGAAGTTCTGACCCTGTTCGACGCGGACGCGGCGTAGCGTGACGGTGTGACCGACTTCCGTGATCGCCCGACCAACGAGGCCGATGGCGTGGCCATGCTCGTCGACGCTTACCGGCGGTGGGCCACGATGCCTCCCGCGGAGGTCTCCGTGGACCGCCGCGACGCCTACATGGCGATGGGCGGCTTGCAACTGCTGCAGCGTCACCCGGCTCTCGACCCGGAGATGAAGGCCGCCTTCGAGCGGGTCGGCCGCCTCCTGCAGGTCGCCGTGTGCGACGACCCTCAGCTGTACGTCATGGCCGAGACGGGCTGGGACGCCCAGCACGACGTCGAAGAGCAGGAACCCTGATCTAGGGCAGCTGCTCCTGCTGCGGGCCGATCGCCACCGGCGTGGTCCGCGCCGTGTCGCGCTGCGCCTCCAACTGCACGCATCGGAAGGCGAGCGCCGCGATCAGGAGATCCGGTAACGCCTGCTTGAGCCCGTCGCCGAAGACGAGCTCCCCGAAGCCGTTGATGAGGGCGGCGAACATCACGATCAGCGGGATCACCGCAGGTGTGCTTCCTGCTCGGTGGCCGCCCCCTCGTCGGGGCCACCCTGCGGGACCGGTGTCATCCACCGGCTCGGTGAGGTCGACATGCCCGCGTCGTGGGTGCGGCGCGGCCGCAGCAGGAACAGGGCCAGGCCGGCGGTGCTCAGCACGCTGGCCAGTGCCAGAGCGGCCCAGCTGATAGTAGGGGAGAGGTTCACGCGCCGATGGTAGGACGCCGACCCGTCCCGGAATGCTGGGATCAGGTAAAGGACGCGAGGAACTGTCCTCGCGCCACGCCCGCACCGCCGGGGACCTCCAAAGGGGGTCGGAGGCGGGGGAGCGAAGACGCTTGCCCGGTCCGAGGGCAGCGGTTCAGGAGAGCACGCGGACGTCCCGGTACGCTGGCCGTGATGCTGCTGGCGTGAGGGCCGGGCCTACCTGCGGATATGTGCGGGGTGGTCACGATAGCCCGGTGCGGGTGTGCCTCCAGCTGCTCCTGCCTGATCTCTCCCGGCGCGGGTGTCACCGTGACCGGCAACGGCAGCACGGCCAACCCCTACGTCGTGTCCGCGACGGGGACGACGAACTGCGAGGCGATCCAGGACTGCGTGGGCACAGCCCTCGGCCCCGGCCTGGTCTACGACGACGCCGGCAACCAGATCCGCGCGAGGATCTCCGGCGATGCGGGCAACGCCATGGTGTTCGGCGGCGACGGCGGCCTGTACGCGGCCGGAGGCGGAGGCGGCGGCGGAGGGCTCACCACGGTCGCCGTGCAGGACACCCCCTGCATCAACCTGGGCGGCCTGGGCACGGTGCCGCAGCCGCTGACGGCGACGCCCACCCTCAACCCGGCCGCCGGGAACCTCCTGACGTGCACCGCGACCGGGTTGCAGGCGCTGCTGACGGTGGGCGCCTGCGGGCTGCAGGGTGCGGGCACGGCCGCGTCGCCGCTCGCGGCGAGAGTTACGGCCTGGCCGTACGCGTGCCCGGTCGACGCGAACGCCGGCGCCGTCTACTGCGACAGCACCGGCGCGTTGCGCTCGGAGCCGCGCGGCAAAGCGGAGTACTTCACCACCAGCGCCAACCAGACCTACGCGAACGTGGCCGTCCCGGCGACGACCGCGACCGGTGGGACGACGATCGAGACGCGGTCGCTGTCGGTGACCAACCCGGACGCGTGTCGGCCCGCGCTGGCCATCACGATGACCGAACTCGACATCGACTTCATCATTCCCGCAGGTGGCCGCGCCGGAATGTTCATGTACGGCGATGAGACGTATCGGTTCGAAAATCGTGGGTCGGCCACGGTGAGCAACGTGCACACCCAGACGACCAAAGTGGTGGGCAACACCATCATCCCGGCGGGCGGCACCCAGAACATCGACCTCGTGATCGGGCTGGGCTTCGGGTTGGGCGGCGCCACCTACAACCGCATCCAGTCCTTCATCCGCGCCGTGCTGATCGCGCTGTAGCCGAAAGGAAGGCAGACAGGATGAACGACACGACGCAGCCGGCGCCGTTCGTCGGCGACCGCGCCGAGCTGGAGCACGTCCGCTACTTCCGCACCGCCACCGGCAGCGTGGGGGAGGTCGCCGAGTCCGCTCCCGGCATCTCGTCGCTGCCCGCCGACGCCGTGGAGATCACCGTCGAGGAGTACCGGCGGGTGCGGCACGGTTTGGAGGCCAGCACCGAGCAGCTGCTGGCCGACCTGGAGGCCGCCGACGGCGAGCGGATGCGCGGCGACTACGAGGCGCTGCTGGCCGCCGGGATCCCCGCCGGCACCGCCAGCAGGTTGACCGGCTACACCGCGCCGGAGGGATGACGATGCCGCAGGTATGTGTGGGCCCGGAGTTCATGGTCGACCCGAACGGCAGGCTCCGCCTGGACTTGTGCGGTGGCCCCGCCGAGCAGGCGTGGCCCTACTCCTGCCCCACCTCGCAGAACCCGCTGCGGGTCGACCCGAACTGCGGGCTGTGGGTGCCGCCGTACCCCAAGGCGGGGCGGGCGTCGGCGTCCGGGTCGACCGGCGGCGCCCTGGTCACCGTCCCGGCCGGGTTCACCGAGGTCACCCAGGCCGAGATCGAGGTGCAAAACCCCTCCGCCTGCTACACGGCGATCGTCGTGCAGTGGATCCAGGTCGACATCGACTTCTACCTGCCGCCCGGGACGGACTCGCGCGCAGGCTTTCGCATCAACGGCAACTCGGTGCTGGCGACAGAGAATCCGGCACCGGCCGGGGGCACACAGGAGACCGGCGTCCACTGGGAGCTTCACCAGACGCTGGTGTCCGGCACGATCCCCGCGGGCGGCACCAACACGTTCACCAGCCCGATCGATGTCGGCTCCGGTCAGGGCGGCGCCCAGTACGGCGAGATCAGATGGCAGATGAGGGTTCTAGCGCTGGCGGGACTGTGATGATCACGAAGTTTTTCCGGCTGGGCGACGGAACGCTGATCTCCCGCTCCCTGCAGGTGGAGGGCTCGTACGCGATGACGCTGCGAGTGCCGACCGACGCGCAGGAGATCTCCGCCGAGCAGGCCGAGGAGATCCGGGCCGGTCACGCCGCGCAGGTGAAGGCGTGGGTGGCCGAGCAGAACGCGCAGATCAACGAGGTACGGCGGGCCGACTACGACGCGCTGCTCACGCTCGGAGCCCCGGAGGCGACCGCGCGCCGCCTGACGGGCTACCGGGGGCCGGCAGACCGGCCGACATGAGCGATGACGCGCCGTCCCTCGCGGAGGTGATGCGCCGTCTCGGGGACGTGCGCACCGACATCCGCGACGACCTGGCGGACCTGCGGGAACGCCAGGAGCGGGAGTGGGCGGCCGTCTCGGTCCGGCTGGACCAGCTGGTGACGCGTGACCGCTACGAGGCGGAACGCGTCGCGATGCTGGATCGCATCTCCAAGCTGGAGGTGGCCGTCGAGCGGGCGGCGGAGCGGCGCGGCATGGACTGGCGCCAGTTCGTGTTCTCCGGACTCATCCCGGCGGCGATCTTCCTGTGCGGGGTGCTGGTCCAGATCTTCATGGCGCGGGGAGGCGCTCCGTGATCGGCCAGAGGAGCCGTCTGGCGCGGTGGGGTCGGACGGCTCTCGTCGTCGGAACGCTGGCGATTGTGCTCGGCCTGTTCATCGCCGTGTCAGTGCAGCTCGCGGCCCTGCGCGAGGACCTGGAGCGGGCGCAGTCCGACCGGGAGGTCCTCGGCGACCAGGTGACCGAGCTGGGAGGTGTGCCGGCGGTGAACGTGCCGTCCGGGCCGCAGGGGGAGCGGGGCTCGGCCGGACCTCCAGGCGGTCAGGGGCCACCCGGCCCATCTGGCCCGTCCGGTCCGCCCGGTCTGCCTGGGGGGCGCGGCCGAGACGGCCGCCACGGCAAGGAAGGTCCTGCCGGGCCAGCAGGACCGGTGGGGCCACCTGGCCCAGCAGGACCTGCGGGGCCTCCCGGCCCTGCTGGTCCCGAAGGGCCGCCCGGACCGCCGGGGCCGCCAGGACCCGCCGGCCCGGAAGGGCCTCCCGGCCCCGCAGCGTCGCCGCCGGGTGGCCCGGTGAAGGACGGCGAAGGGTGAGCGTTCATCCGCTTCGGGCGCCGTACCGCACCGGCCGGTACGGCAGGCGACGTGAAGCAAGAGCACCGGCGGCCGCGCCGGAGCAAGCAGGCCGCGCGCCGTCGCGCGGCCCGATCCTCAAAGGGGAGACGCCGATGGTGCAGCTGGTGGACCGCGACCAGTGGGGGGCACGCTCCCCGAAGGGCATAACGGTGCTGCAGAGCCGCCCGAAAGGCGTGAAGATCCACTTCGTGGGGGATCGTGTCGACCCGGCCATCGTGAACAGCCACGGCAAATGCCTGGCCCTGGCCAAAAGCATCCAGAAACACCACATGGACACGAACCTGTGGGGGGACATCGGCTACACGGGGCTGATCTGCCCGCACCGGCAGCTGCTGCTCGGGCGCGGCCCCGGCCTGCTGCCGGCCGCCAACGGCAACGGTCTCAACAGCAACCACTACGCGATCATGGCGATGGTGGGCACCTCCGGCCTGGTCGTCCCGCCCGACGACATGCTGCACGGCCTGGTCGACGCCTTCCACTGGCTGCGCCGCCTGCCGGCGAAGGAGAAGCCATGCGGGCAGGAGGTCCTCGGCCACCGCGACGGCTGGGACACCGACTGTCCCGGCGAGTGGCTGTACGCGTGGATCCAGCGCGGCTACCCGAGGCCCGACGGTGGCGCACCGCCTGCGCCGGGCGCCGACATGCCGCCCTGGCCCGGCCGCGTCCTGGAGTACCCGCCGGCGGCGGTCGGCGACGACGTGCTCACCTGGCAGAAGCAGATGCGCCGCCGCGGCTGGCCCATCACCGTGGACGGCTCCTACGGGCCGCAGTCTCGTGACATCGCCCGCCAGTTCCAGATGGAGAAGGGGCTGCGCACCAGCGGCAAGGTGGGCCGCGACGACTGGGAAGCGGCGTGGCTGGCGCCGATCACATAGGCAGGCACCGCCGCTCGGGGAAGGGCGGGATCTGGTCGCGGGTGTGGTGGCGCGACGCGCTTGAGAGAGCGGTGCGGGCGGGCGCGGCCGCCGCGGTGACCGGGATCGGCGCCGACCAGGTCGGCGCGGTACAGATGTCGACGCTGCGGGCGGTGCCTCTGCTCGCCGGCGGGGGAGCGCTGTTGTCGCTGCTGCTGTCGCTGGCCGCGGCCGGCACCGGTGACACCGAGTCGGCGTCGTTCACCGAGTCGTGAAACGGGCGAAGGGCTGGCCGTCGAGTGGCCAGCCCTTCTTCGCTCCCCCGTGGAAGGGAAGCCTGCGCCCGGTGAGCGCCCAGCTGTTGAAGAGTACCGCGTTACGTGTTCTTTACCATCACTGTTGGGGAAAAGTTGCAGAGAGTTTCCTGACGGGTGTAGGGTAAGACTTGCGTGGTAGGGGAGGTGAAGAAGTGACTGAAGCGCCCGAAAACCTGCCCGACCTGGTCGGACAGCCCGATCTCGCCAAGATGCTTGGAACGTCCATCAACACGATCCACTCATGGCGAGCTCGGGAGGACTACGGCAAGCTGCGTAAAGCTGATGTCGTCGTCTCGGGCACCCCGTTCTGGTTGAAGCAGCACTGGACCGATCCGGACAAGCCGGTGCCGACGCTCCCGCCGCTGGTAGGCGTCAAGGAAGTGGCCGCGATGTTCGACGTGGAGCCCGACACCGTGACCATCTGGTTTCAGCGCGGCAACGGTGCTCCGCGAGAGAACGTCAAGATCGGGCGAACCCGGATCTGGACGATCCCTCCCTGGGAGGAGTTCGCCCGCCGGACCGGCCGGCCGATCAACGCGTCCGTTGTGAAAAGTCTTAAACAGGTAAACCAGCAGTAAGCGCCGCCGTTCGTCCCAGCCAGGGGCGAACTCCAGCTTTCACCTATATGGGAACAGTCGAGCAAGGTTCCCGCCCAGCTTCCCCGTGGAAAGGAAACGCCAAGTGATCCTTCAAACGCGCCCGCCGACCTGCGTGGTGCCCTACCCGACCCTCCTGATCGAAGGGCCCGCGGACTCGGGCAAAACCTGGATGTGGGCGCAGCTCACCGCCTCCCCGCTGATCGGCCGCAGCCTGCTGCTGGACCTCGGCGACGGCCGAGGCGACGAGTACGGCGACGCCATCACCGGCACCCCCACCTACGAACTCATCCAGCACGACGGCACCTGGTCGTCGATCATCGGCCAGGTGGAGGCCGCGCACGCCGAGGCGGCCCGCGCGCACGCCGCCCGGGAAAAGCCCGTCGCGTTGTGCGTCGACAGCGGCTCGCGCATCTGGGACATGCTCAAGTCGTGGGGCAACGCCCGCGCCAAGGGGTCGATCAAGCACCAGAGGTTGCTGGCCTGGGATCCGAACGCCGACATCCGCATCCCCAACAACATCTGGGACGACGTCCACGCCCGACACAGCCAGCTCCTCGACCTGCTCACGACCTTCCCCGGCATCGTGGTGATCACAGCGCGCGGCCGAGAAATGTGGATCACCGAGGACAGCGCCGACCCCGTCCCGAAGACGGCCAGCTACAAGGTCGACTGCCACCGTGACCTGACCCACGCCGCGACCGTGTGGATCCGCCTGAGCCTCGACGGCCCGCCGACGATCATCGGGGCACAGTCGAAGTACCTGCACATCACCTACGGCTCCGACGAAGCCCGGGTCGTCCCCGACCTCAACCTGGCCGACCTGATCTTCAAGACGTTGCGGGTCTCCGCCGACAGCCAGCCCCGCCCCCTGGTGCGCCTCGGCCAAGAGCGGCTGCCCGAGGCGATCCGCGACGACGCGCTGGCCACCGTCGACCGCGAACACCTGCAGCGGCTCCTGACCGAGGCCGCCCACCCGGCGCACCGGGGCATCACGGTCGACAACGAGTACGGAGCCGAGGAGACCCTGACCGAGCTGATCACCCGCCGTATCCGGTCGGTGGCCGGCCAGGGGGGCGCCGACGGCGCCGAGTACGCCGCCCCCGACGGCGTCCCGGCTGCGCCGGTCCGCGCGGTCGCCCAGCCCGGCCCCGGCGGGCAGGTGATCCAGGCGACCGCCGAACGGTCAGCCATCCCCCCCACACCGCCCACCCCGCCGGACCCGGCTGAGCCCGCCGCGCCGGAGGCGGCACCGGACCCGGCCGCGCCGCTCGACGAGGCGACCCTGCTGGTGCTGCAGCGCATGCTCGCCGACTGCGGGGTCACCACCCCCGATCAGCGGCACGTCGTCCTGCAGATCCTCACCGGCAAGCGGCTGACCAACAGCCGCAGCCTGACCACCGCGATGGGCGCCGAACTCATCGTGATGCTCGCCCCCGTGATCACGGCGCCCGAACCGAACGAGGCGCTGCGCACCCTGATGCAGGCCCGCGTCGCCGCCAGCATGACCGCCCACACCCCCGCCCAGGAAAGGCCCGCCGCATGAGCCGCCGCACCCCCAGCAAGAAGGCCGCCCGCAAGAGCCGTGCCTGGAAGAAAGGCATGGGGCCGGGCACCTACGACTTCGGCAAGGGCGAGTTCACCCCGGCCGCCCCTGCGGCGGCCGACCCGCCCGAGGCCGCACCGGAGCCGACCACCCGCATCCACGGCGTGCCCGGCCGCGACGAACCCGTGGTCTTCACCGGCGATGACGCCATGCCCGGCTTCGCCGACCTGTCCTTCCAGGAACTCGCCCAGCTCGCGGGCATGGCCGGTGTGCCGACACCACCGGGCACCGGCGAAGTCCTTGAGGGAGTGGTCCTCAAGGAGGAGGTCGCCGCCGCCAAGAAACTGCTGGCCGACGCCGAAGAGCGCGGAGAGAGCGCCCTGGACCTGGCCCACGCCTACGCCTACCTCGACCAGGTGCACAAGGCGATCGGCCGTCACGTCAAGCGCACCCGAGAGCACGCCGAGAGGCTGTTCGCCGCCGCCCAGCTGGTGCACGGCATGAAGTCGCTCGACGTGATGGCCGACGACGGCGGCCCGGCCGTGGCGACCATCCACCTCCAAGAGCCCGCGCCGCAGATCACCTGGAACATGGAGGCGGTGGTGGCGTTCTGCGAGAAGCACGCCACCACCGAGCTGTGCCAGCAGGTTCTGCCCGGCGCGTTCTCCCTGCCCGACGTCGTGGCCTACATCGCCATGACCCACCCCGACTACGTGAAGACCCACGTGCAGGAGGCGTACCTGACGCGCCTGCAGTCCGAGATCGACGAGCAGGGCCGCAAGGCCGACCCGACGACGGGGGAGCTGGTGCAGCTCGCCACCATCACCCCGGGCAAACGCAAGGGCGCGTTCATCACCCGCTACGCCACGGCGAAGAACGGCCGTCCGAGCGGCAAGGAGCGGATCGAGGCCATGTACCGGGCGGGCGCGATGGGCGACGTCCTGGCGCTCGGCCCCGCACCGGAACCCGCCCCGGACGAGCCTGCCGCCCAGGAGGATTGAGCAGGTGGGAACGATCCATCCTCTGGTCGCCGAGCTCAACGCGGTCCGCGTCGAGCTCGGCGTCCCCGCCGAGGACGTGGCCGAGGCCGTCGGCGTCGCCGTTGAGGAGATCAACTGGTGGGCGAGTGGCCTGCGCATGCCGTCCCTGGGGCAGGCCATCGCCTACGGGGCGGCCATCGGCCGACAGATCGACTTCCTCGGCGACGCAGCTCCGGCCACCCCCGAGGAGGAGGCCGAAGCCGAGACGAGGGACGTCGCCTGGCTGATGGCCGTACTGGGTGCCCGTTCCAAGGCGTTGAACATCTCCCAGCGTCGCCTCGCGACGACCCTCGGCGTGGGCCGCAACACGATCCAGCGGTGGACAAGCGGCGCTTGGACGCCGTCGCTGGTCAACTTCACCGCCTACGCCGACGCGGTCGGCTGGGCGGTGGGTCTTCGGCAGGGGCCTCCTGCGCCGGTCAAGGCCGTAGCCGAACCCGGCGGCGTCGAAGAAGACCATGCCACGGCGGTCAGGGTGCGGCGGCCGCCGCACCGGCTGGTCGTCACGCTGGAAGCCATCCGGATCGAGCAGGACCTCCCGAGGTCGGTGATCCCGCGGTTGTCGTCGAACGTCTTGACGAAGGCCTCGCTGCAGCGGTGGGCGAGCGGCTTCGTCACCCCGGGCCTGAACGACCTGATCGTCTACGCGCGCACGCTCGGCTGTGACCTGGGCGTTGTGCGGCCCACGGAGGCGGGGGTGGCGCCGCAGGTGCGGCGCCGCCGCGACATCCTGCAGCAGATCGAGGTGGAGCGCGGCACCCGGCAGACGCAGCTGGGGGGCGGGCCCTTCTACGTGGACGGCACGGGCCCCTCCTGGCAGGAGATGGCCGACGAGGCGTTCTTGCGTGACGTCGAAGCCGATCAGGGCAACCGGCTCACTTGGGCGCTGCGGGCCCAGTCCGTGCTGGGCCAGGTGTTGCGCAGGGACGATCCGGTCGAGCTGCGCGCCGAGCTGGTGAGGGCGGCCGCGGTGCTGGTCGCCTGGTTGGAGGACCTCGATGCCCGCGACGACCAGGAGCAGGACGACGAAAACGCGTGAGGGCCTCGGCCGGAAACGCGCGGTGGTGATCTGACGGTCTGCCCTCAAGGCCGCACGCCGCAGGCGTGCGGCCAGCTGGGGCGTGGATGGGAACCTCTGGCGGTAGATGGCAAACGGTCGTTACTGTTCCCCCACGGCTCCCGTTGCGACAGCCCAGCAGCGTTACCGGCGGGAGCCGCTCAAGTGCCCGGAAAAAGTGAAGGGCCGGGGTCCGCCTGCCAGCGGTCCGGCCCTGTGTACGACCTAAGTCGAGGAGGTCGTGGTGCTGCGCATCACTGTACCCATACAGGTCCTGGTCGCACAGGCGATCGGGGGTCGCATACCCGCACAAAACCCGAGCCTGGTTCGGCTCGTTCCTGGGCGAACCCGCGCCTGCCGGACCGCGCTTCCGGTGCTTTCGCCGCTCGCGCGGACGGTTCACGCGTCGGCGCCGGGGAGGTGCCGGTGAGAAGCGAAGGATCCCTGCCCGCGGCGTGGCTGTCCGATCCGCGGCTGACCATGGAGCAGCTGCTGATGCTCGGCTACCTGGCCGAGTTTCCCGAGGACCACCTGCACGCCTGGGAAACGATCGCGAGCGGCATGCCCTACCACCGGCGCGACGAGGCGCTGCGGCTGATCCTCGCCCTCGCCGGCCTCGGCTACGCGGTGATCACGTCGCCGGATCCGGTCGCGTTCACCTTGCGTCCTCGCGGGATCGTCGCTCCCCGGCGATCGGCTGACGAGTGACCGACAACAACGAGCGTTTCAGCGTTGCGCAGGCGTCCAAAGACCCGTTCGGAATGATCTATTTCGAGGTTCTTGACGATGATCGTCTGGACCATAACGCCAAGGACGCCTATGTGTGCCTGGTGCGGTGCGCCGACTACTACGACAGGACGCTGGAGGAGCTGACGCGCGCCGACATCGCCGCCGTGATGGGCATGTCGGTGGACTCCTTCGACCGCGGTCTCAAGAAGCTCGTCGCGTGCGGATACGTCGAAGTGCTGGTGCGCTTCCAGCCCGGTACGAAGTCGCGCGCGCCCTCCGGATACGTGCTCTACGACTCCAAGCTGGCCCGCCTGGAAAGGGACATCAGGGAGAAGTCGGATGCGACTACGGAGAGTGCGCCTGTGGATAACCTCCCCCAGGTAAGTCGCGCCAAGCTCCAAGGCGAGGTAAAAACCGCAGGTCAAGGTGGCCGCACAGAGCGGCCACCACAGAACGGGCATAGTGGGGCCCTGGCCGCTGACAGCGGCAACCCTTGCCGCTCACAGCGGCCACCCTTGCCGCAGGGAGCGGTAGCTATTCCTTATAGAGGTTTTAAAGGGAGGGGGGAAACCCCCCTCCCTTCCCTCCCCACGCCAGAGGGCCCCGCTGTGGACGAGGAGGAGGGGGAGGAGGGGGAGGAGATCATGGAATTGGTCGCAGATCTTCGCCGCCTGCGGCCCGACTGGTCGACGCGGTCGATCATCCGCACCCTCACCGACTCCTCGGTGGTCGAGCGGCCGTGGTGGATCGTCCGGCACGCGGCCCTCGCGCTCGCCCGCGATCCGGTCACGCAGTTCCCGGGCCGTCTGCTCCACGACGGGCCGTGGTGGCACGCCGCCACCCAGGCCACCGACCGGCCGCCGGTCATCCCCTGGTGCGGCACCTGCTCCGACCCGATCCGCCGCCGCGTCGAAGACGCCGAAGCCCGCGACCTCGGCCCCTGCCCCCGCTGCCACTTCTCCATCCGCAAAGGCGCCTGACCGGTGGAGCCCAACAGCCGGGAGAAGACCCCGTGCAAGCACTGCGGCACGCTGATCTTCTTCGCGGTGACGCGCAACGGCGAGCGGCAGCCGCTGGACATCAGGCCCGACCCGGTCCGCGGCAGCGTCGCCGCCTACCGCCGGGGCGTGCGGCTGTGGTGGTGCCGCTCCCTGCTCGCCGCCGACGGCGAGCATCCGGCGCACCCGCTGGAGAAGCGGTTTGTCCCGCACCACACGACCTGCGCCAGCCGCGACCCCTCCGCGCAGCTGGCCATTCCCGGCCTGGACGACGAGCCGCCGGCCCCGCCTCCGGTGGCGCCGCCGAGGCCCGACAACGTCATCCCGTTCCGGCGGCGCCGCCCCTGAAGTGCCCTGCCCGCCGCGCCCGCCGGACGGTCACCCGACCCCCATCTTAGGAATCGACAAAGTAAAGGAGCCTTTGCCATACAGCGTGCGACATCACGAGAAGATCACCGTTGGACCAGGTCACAGCACAAAGCGTCAAGGCTGAACCGGCGAGCCGTACTGGCACATCCACGGGATGACCTCGCTAAATTCGGCCCATGAGCAGCCGTTCCTCCTGGGCCGTGAGCCCCGACGCCATCACCGAGGTGATCCCGCGTATCCCCGCGTCGTCCCCGCGCAACACCGCCCCCATCCCGATACTTCAGCCGATGGCGCTCGCCCTCCCCGAACCGGTGCCTCTCGCGGCGATCCCGTTCCGGCCCTGGCGGATCATCTGGTGCGCGCTCAGCTGGGGCCACTTCTGGTGGCCGGGCGCCGTGCGCTGCCTGGACTGCGGCTGGGAGCGGAGGCGAGCATGAGCGGCGCTGCGCCGCCGGACACCGCGCTGTGCATGCCGGACGGATTCGACGTCAGGATGCGGCACTGCGGGCAGCCGATGACGGAGCGCGGCATCCGCGTGACCTGGACCGGCAAGCCGGGCCAGGGCGCGGAGCTGTCGGACCACACGTTCACCTGCTCGCACTGCCCGGTGGCGGTGACCATCTCGGTGCGGCAACCCTCGTGAGCGGCTCACTGCTGCCGGGCCGGCCGTTGCCCGATGGCCGGGACGAGCCCATGGCCATCGCCGACGCGGTCCTGACCGCGCTCGAGGAACTGGAGTGAGCGGGTTCCCGGCCGCGACACGGTCGGCGATCCGTTCCCGGTCGATGGGGATCTGCGAGGCGTGCGGCCGACGGCCGGCGACGCAGCAGCACCACCGGGATCCGCGGGGGATGGGCGGTGATCCTCGGAGGATCACGAACTGCCCGTGCAACGGGCTGGACCTGGACGACGTGTGCCACGCGTGGATCGAACAGAATCGAACGATCGCGCGGAAGCTGGGGCTGCTGCTGGGGCCGGGGGAGGACCCGTGCACGGAGCCGGTGTTGCTGCGGGTGGCGTACGGGCCAGGCTGGTACCGGCTGGACGCGGACGGCGGCGCGGTGTGGGCGGGGTCGATGCCCTGGCTGTGATGCTCGGCGTGGGGAGGCCCGGTTCTCGAATTCGAGAACCGGGCCTCGCTTTCTCGCCATCGTTTCATGTATATCCGACCGGTTAATATGTGTTTATTCGCTGGCTGATTACGCGAGGAGTAGCAATGGCCCACCTATATGAAGAATTAACAGTCGTGTGGACCAGGGTCTACTCCGAGCTCACCGGGCTCGACCCGGGGATCGTCGGCACGGCGATCAAGCGCAGCTCGTTCAACGACATCAAGCTCGCCGGGGACGTCGTCGAGCGCGAGCAGCTGGTGGCCGACGCCTTCAGCGAGGCGAAGCTCATCCCGGCCCCCGTCAAGATCGCCGACATCGTCGACACCCGGTTCGACGCCACCCTGGAGAACCCCACGTGACGCCCTTCCCGGCGCCTGGAGGCACCCGATGAAGTTCCACTGGTTCCTGCCCACCGCCGGTGACAGCCGGGTCCTCACCGGGGGCGGCCACGGCCTCGCCAGGGGGCACGGCCGCTCCGAGGCGGTGGCGTTCCGGGCGCCGGACATCGAGTACCTGGCGCAGGTCGCCCGCTCCGCCGAGCAGCTCGGCTTCGAGGCCGTCCTCACCCCGACCGGCACCTGGTGCGAGGACGCCTGGCTGGTCACCGCCGCGCTCACCCGCGAGACCGAACGGCTGAAGTTCCTCGTCGCGTTCCGGCCGGGCTTCATGTCCCCGACGCTGGCCGCGCAGATGGCCGCCACCTACCAGCGGCTCTCGCGCGGCAGGCTCCTGCTCAACGTGGTGACCGGCGGGGAGACCGTCGAGCAGGCCAGGTTCGGCGACCACCTGTCCAAGGACGAACGCTACGAGCGCACCGACGAGTTCCTGTCGATCGTGCGCGGCGCCTGGAGCGGGACCCCGTACGACTTCGAGGGCACGCACTACCGCGTTGAAGGCGCGATGGTCTCCGAGACGCCCGACCCCGTACCGGAGATCTACTTCGGCGGTTCCTCGCGGGCGGCCGGACCGGTCGCGGCCAGGCACGTGGACGTCTACCTCACCTGGGGCGAGCCTCCCGGGCAGGTGGCGAAGAAGATCGAGTGGGTCCGCGAGCTGGCCGAGGAACAGGGGCGCAAGCTCCGCTTCGGCATCCGGCTGCACGTCATCACCCGCGACACCGAACGCGACGCCTGGGCGGAGGCGGAACGGCTGCTGGCCGCCATCGACCCGGCCGACATCGTCTCGGCGAGGAAGCTGCTGAGCCGCAGCGAGTCGGTCGGCCAGAAACGCATGCTGGAGCTGCACGAGGGCTTCGCAGGTGGCACCGCCCGCGACCTGGAGATCCACCCCAACCTCTGGGCCGGGGTCGGCCTCGTCAGGGGCGGCGCGGGAACCGCCCTGGTCGGCAGCCACTCCCAGGTCGCCGAACGGATCGAGGAGTACGCCTCCCTCGGCATCGAGGAGTTCGTCCTGTCCGGCTACCCCCACCTGGAGGAGTCGTACTGGTTCGGCGAGAACGTCCTGCCCCGCCTCGCCGCCGCCCCCGTCCCGAGGTGAGCACGGGGGTGTGACGGGATCGGTGCCCGCCCGAAGGCCGAGGGCGGGGCGAGCCCGGTGTTCGTCGCGTTTGTCGTTTTCGTCCGGGTGGGCACGGGAGTCTGGCGGGGCCCGTGCCCATCCGAAGGGGAACGTGGTCGTCGTGCCCGTCCCGAGTGGCCGTGCCATGCCCGAGTGGTCGTGTCACGCTCGGGTGGCCGTGCCATGTCCGAGTGGCCGTGTCACGCTCGGGTGGCCGTGCCATGCCCGAGTGGTCGCGCCACGCTCGGGTGGCCGTGCCATGCCCGAGTGGTCGCGCCACGCTCGGGTACGTCCTGCGTCCGGCCCCGGCAGCTTGCGCCCGGCCCTGACAGGGAGGATTCTCGGCCCATGCCTGACGACCGCTCGTACGACATCGTGCTGTTCGGCGCCACCGGGTTCACCGGGGCGCTCACCGCCGACTATCTCGCGCGCCACGCCGGTCCCTCCCTGCGCTGGGCCCTGGCCGGGCGCAACCGGGCCAGGCTCGAGGCGGTCAGGGAGCGGATCGGCCTGCCCGAGCTGCCGCTGCTGTACGCGGACGCGACCGATCCCGCCTCCCTGGCGGAGATCGCCAGGCAGGCCAGGGTCGTCGCGACGACCGTGGGCCCCTTCCTCACCTACGGCGAGCCGCTCGTGGCCGCCTGCGCCGAGGCGGGCACCCACTACGCGGACATCACCGGTGAGTCCGAGTTCGTCGACCGCATGTTCGTCCGCCACCACGAGCGGGCCAGGCGGACCGGGGCCAAGCTCGTGCACTCGTGCGGCTTCGACTCGATCCCGCACGACCTCGGCGCCTACTTCACCGTCAAGAACCTGCCCCGGGGGGTGCCGCTGGAGGTCAGCGGGTTCGTCCGGGCCTCCGCCGCCGCATCGGGCGGCACCGTGCACTCCGCCGTCACGGTGCTCTCCCGCCTCCGGCAGTCGGCCGAGGCCGCGCGCCTCCGCCGCGAACTCGAGGAACGCCCCTGGGCGCGTCCCGCGACCGAGACCGGCGCCCGGGGCGCGACGGGCTCCGTGACCGAGGCCGTGGCGGGCTACCGGACCACGATCGCGGCGGGTTCAGCGGCCTCGGCGGGTTCGGCGATCTCGGCGGATTCCGCGACCTCGTCCGGAGCCGTGGCGGTTTCCGGGAGCAGGAAGGCGCGTGGCGGGCCCGGGTCGATCCGCTACGTCGGAGGCTGGGCCCTGCCGCTGCCCACGCTCGACCCGCAGGTCGTCGCCCGTTCGGCTCGCGCGCTGGAGTGCTACGGCCCCGACTTCACCTACCGCCACCACCTGGCGGTCAAGTGGCTGCCCGCCGCGCTGGGCCTCGCCGCGGGGGCCGGGGCGCTCGGCCTGCTCGCCCAGATCCCCCCGGCGCGCTCCCTGCTGCTGCGCCGCTTCGCCCCCGGCGACGGTCCCGGCGCCGAGCAGCGGGCCAGGAGCTGGTTCAAGGTCACCTTCCTCGGCAGGGGAGGCGGGGCGCGCGTCGTGACCGAGGTCGCGGGCGGCGATCCCGGCTACGACGAGACCGCCAAGATGCTCGGCGAGTCGGCGCTCTGCCTGGCGACCGACGACCTGCCCGACGTCTCGGGCCAGGTCACCACCGCCGTGGCGATGGGCGACGCGCTCGTCGACCGGCTCCGGCGGGCGGGCATCACGTTCAGGGTGCTGAGCGACTCGCGGAAGTAGACGCCGGCCCGCGGAACCGGCTCGGCCGGAATCCGTTCGGGCGGGTCGCTCACGGCCCGGAGGAGTCGTCCGGTCGCGGTGTGGAGCGGTGGCGCCTGCGGTAGGCACGCTGCCGGCAGGCCCGTGAGCAGTAGGCGCGTGGGCGGCCCGCCTCCGCCCGCTCCATGCTCGTCCCGCACATCGCACACGAGACACTTTCGTCACGCGTTGCGTCACGCTCGCGGACCAGTGTCTCGATGCCGTCCAGCACGCGCCGCAGGCCGAACTCGAAGGAGTCCTCGGGCTCGTCGTAGCCGCCGGCCTCCCAGGCGTGGGTCAGATTGGGGTAGTGGTGGAGCTTCTCGTACAGGGAGTCCCTGGCCCCCCACCACTCCTCCTCGGAGACCCCGGTGTGCCGCTCGATCCTGGTGATCTCCGCGGCCCTGGCCGCCTCGCTGTCCACGAACCGGCCGACGAGCCCCACCACCGCGATCATCTCGGCCGGTCTCAGGCCGATTCCCGCCACGGTGCCGAGCGCGTACTCGAAGTGGGCGATGGAGTTCGGGCCGGGGACGTGCCGGGTGCCGCGCACCCCGGCCAGCCAGGGATGGCGGTGGCACAGCGCCCAGTCGCGCCGCGCCCACCCTTCGAGCGCCTCGCGCCACTCGTGCGACATGCCCGCCGATCGGCCCGCCGACGTGCCCGTCGACGTTCCGGCAAGGGCCTCCGTGGCGACACCGCGGCCCGCCGCGCCCGTCACCGCGCTCCCGGCGCTCCCGGCTCCCCCTGTGCCCCCTGTGCCCGCCGCGGGGCCCGTCGCCGTGTCTGCCGGCACGGCCGTCGTCGTCATGCCCGTCGCGACCTCGCCCACCACCGCGTCGCACATCAGGTCGACGAGCTGTGCCTTGCCCGGTACGTGCCGGTAGAGCGACATGCTGGTGAAACCGAGCCGCTCACCGACCCGGCGCATGGACAGCGCCTCGATCCCGTCGGCGTCGGCGATCTCGACGGCGGCGCGAACGATCGCGTCCAGGCTCAGCCCCTGCCGGGGCGTGGTGTCCCCCCGCTCCCGCCACAGCAGCTCGACCGTCCGGTCCGGATCCTCCTGGGCGGCCACCCGTCCTCCTTCGGCGCGACGTACGAACTCCGACTTGACGCTCGAACGCGATATCTGTTTATGCTGTATATATACGTTTACATTATAAACGAGGAGTGCTCCTTGAACGAACTCTACGTCTCTCCCTCGGGTGACGACACCTGGCCCGGCACCCGGGAGAAGCCGCTCGCCACCCTCGCCCACGCCCGTGACCTGGCCCGTGGCGCGGGCGCCGTGGTCAACCTGCTGGCGGGCACCCATTGGCTCGCCGAAACCCTCCGGCTCACCGAGGCCGACTCCGGCGTGACCTACCGGGCCATGGGCGAGGCCGGCGAGGTCGGCGACGCCGTCGTCAGCGGTGGCCGGAGGATCACCGGCTGGCGCGAGCGGGACGGCGTCTGGCTGGCCGAGGTCGGCGACCTCGACACCCGGCAGCTCTACGTCGACGGCCACAGGGCCGAGCGGGCCTCGATCGACGCCCTTCCGGGAAACGTCACCAGAACCGACACGGGTTACGTCACGGACAGCACGGCTCCGCAGAGCTGGGGCAACCCCGGTGACGTCGAGTTCGTCCTGCGTGGTGTCTACCCGTGGACGGAGGCCCGCCTCGGCGTCGCCGCCGTCGAGGGTGACGAGCACTCGACCACCGTCACCATGGCCCAGCCCGCCTTCGGCTGGGCGATCGAGCTCTACAACTCGGTCGTTCCCTGGGAGGGCGGCGGCGAGTCCTACGGCCCCGGCCTGCCGACCCGGGTGGAGAACGGTGAGGGCTTCCTGGCCGAACCCGGCACCTTCGTCCTCGACAGGTCCCGCCCCGGCCGCCACGTCCTTCGCTACCGGCCGCGCCCCGGTGAGGACCCCGGGCGGACGGAGATCGTCGCACCCGTGCTGGAGGAACTGGTCACGGTCTCCGGCGCCCGCGACGTCGCCTTCCTGGGCATCACCTTCGCCGACGCCACCTGGACGCGGCCGAGCCGCCCCGAGGGCTTCCTGCACTACCACGGCACCGGCTACTACGACGGTGGCCCCATCGAGAAGGTGTCGTTCGCCGAGGGGGCGTGGGTGACGGTGCCCGGGGAGTCGCTGACGATCCCCGCGAACGTCGTGTTCGAGGGCGTCGAGCGTGTCGTGATCGAGGGCTGCCGCTTCACCAGGCTGGGCGCCACGGCCCTGCGGTTCTCCGGAGACAGCGCCGAGGTCCTGGTGCGGGGAAACGTGTTCGAGGACGTCTGCGGCGGTGGCGTCTCGGTCGGCGGGAGCCGTGCCGTCACCATCGAGAACAACTGGATCCACGACATCGGCCTGGAGTACTCCGGCTCGCCCGGCATCGCGGTGGCCGCGAGCGAGGACTCCACGGTCGCGCACAACCAGGTGAACGACGTCCCGCACTGCGGCATCGTGCTCGGCCCCGGCAGGAGCACCCGGGTCCTGCGCAACCTCACCTTCAACACCCTCAAGGTGCTCGCCGACGGCGGCGGAGTCTACCTGTCGGGCCCGCAGGGCGACTCCCACGACAACGGCGCGGTGATTCGCGGCAACGTCGTGCGCGACACGCTCACGCCGTACAACTTCGGGCTCTACACCGACTACGGCGCCGCCTGGGTCACCGTCGAGGGTAACGCCGTCCAGCGCGCCGACAACACCGCCACCTTGCAGGCCTGGCCGCCGCTGGAGAACGTCGTCTTCCGCGGCAACCTCTGGGACGCCGACCCCATGGGCTGGGACGACCCGCCGGAGGGCGTCACCCTGGAGGACAACGCGACGGTGACCGACGAGAGGGACTTCGAGGCCCGTACGGCGGACATCGCCGCGCGAGCGGGCCTGGAGCACGGCCACACCCACCTGCTCGGCCGCTGACCGCCGGACCCTCCACCACCGGGGTGTGCGCGTGACCGGTTTTTCCCCGGTCACGGCGGTGGCACGCCCCGCTGTTCAGGCATGTCCCACCGTTCGGGCATGCCCTGCCGTCCGGGCAGGCCCACCGTTCGGGCACGCTCCGCCGGCCGGGCAGGCCCTACCATGCAGCTGTGCAGAATGATGTTCTAAAGGCCGGGCCGCTCTCCCGCGCCGTACCGGCCGCCTTCTGGGTCTGTTGCGCGGTGCACCTGGCGCTGGTGGCGACCGGCACCACCCCGCTGGACGCGGTGACCAAGGCGCTGCTCATGCCGCTGCTCGCGGCCTGGGTGCTGGTACGGCGCGGGCCGCGCCCGCTGGTGGCGGCGCTCCTGCTGTCGTGGGGCGGTGACGTGGCCCTGGAGATCGACGGCCTCTTCCTCCCGGGCATGGCCCTGTTCGCCGCGGCGCACGTCTGCTACGTGACCTACTTCGTCCGGGAGGGGGCCCTCGACGCGCTGCGGCGCCGCCCGGTGGTCCCGGTGGTCTACGGCGTCCTGTGGCTGGTCCTGATCCTCGTCCTGTGGCCCGGTCTCGGCGACCTGCGCCTGCCGGTGGCCGCCTACTCGCTGCTGCTCACCGCCACCGCGGTGACCGCCGCGGGGCACGGCCGGTGGATCGGGGCGGGCGGCGCCCTGTTCCTGCTGTCCGACACGCTGATCGCGTTCGAACTGGCGGACCTTCCCCGCCTCCCGGCACACGGCTTCCTCATCATGGCCACCTACATCGCGGGCCAGTACCTGCTGGCCTCGGGCGTCGTCGGCCGTTCCCGAAACCCGGCCGCGCGGGACGAACGTCCAGGCTCTCTTGGAGAAGCCTTGGGACCGGTATGAGCGTGAAGGCGATCCGGGCGCGGTAGGAGACGGGGTAGTCCCGGCGCCCGTACGCGGGCACGGGCCGCGTCACGTCCGGTCGCGAGTGTCGGCGACCGTGACCTGGCGCGGCGCGAGGCGGGCCGAGGTCCCGGACGCCAGCCGGGACGCGCCGGCCTCGCCACCGGGTGACAGCGAAACCACTGGGCGACAGGCCCCGGCGATGGCTCGTCGAGCCCGGGACCGGCCCGAGCCCAAGGAGAGTTCAGCCATGCAAATGCCCGCGGTCAACGAGTGCCAGGTCGAGGCGTGCGCCTACAACACGGCGCACACCTGCCACGCCCTGGCCATCACGGTCGGCAACAGCAGCCACGCGGAGTGCGAGACCTTCTTCAAGGTCGACGCGAAGGGCGGCGACCCGTCCGCCACCGGTCACGTCGGCGCCTGCAAGATGTCCAAGTGCCAGCACAACGTCCAGTACGAGTGCCAGGCCTCCGGCATCGTCGTCGGCTACGCGCAGAACGACATCGACTGCCTCACCTACGCGCCCGCCTGACGCCGGGGGAACCAGGTCAGAGCGACGGCGGGACCGGGCTGAGGCGTCCGGTGAGGACACGCACCTCGTCGTGGAGGGCGCGCAACTCACCGGCTGTCGGGCCGAGCTCGTAGCCGTGGTGGTGGCAGGCGGCGCTGAGCGCGGCCCACGCTCCGGAAACGCGCCGGGCGGTGCTCTCGCCGGCGTACCTCGTCAGGCAGAGCACCTGAGTGTGCATGCGGCACCGCTCCACACCCGGCCGGGTGTGGAGCCAGAAGTCGTACATGCATGACTCCAGCGCCTTCCGGAGCAGGAAGGCGGTCATCCGAGGCCACGGCCCGTGGCCACCGGAGCGCAGGACCGTGTCGGCGTCGTCAAGCAGACGCGCGTGGGTCGTCGACGACCAGGAACCGGAAGGGGCTCTCGTTCGCCAGGGCGCGGGGCAGGAACAGCGAGAGCGCCAGCGCGTGCAGCTCCCCCTGGCTCGTTACACCGAGAGCCGCCCCCGACACGTCGTCCACCGTCACGTCGAGTTCGACCTTGCGCCGGGTACGGTTGCCCGCCAGCCGGATCTCGCCCAGGCTCACGTTGCTCTGCCGGCGCATGATCGCCCAGTACATGCGGGCGTCCTGGCCCTGGGCGGACATGCGCCGGCGAGGCGGCCACAAAAGGTATCCATGCGGAGGTATAGGCAACCGGCCTGCCTTGATGCTGGCAACCGCGTTGACTACGCTGAATGAAACGGAACGACCTGCTTGGCCGGATGGCACGCCTGGCCAGGCGATACGGCTTCGAGTTCTCGAAGTCGCCCGATGTGCACGGCGGTGGCCACGACAAGTGGTATGTCCGGGGAGACGCGGTCATCGTGCCGCGCCATACCGAGGTCAACGAGCTGACGGCCAAGGGCATCCTCAAGGAGTGGGAGGCACTGCTCGCCCAGGCTCGGCAGGACGTGCTCCGGGAGAACGAGGGGGAGGGCGAGTGAGCGAGTTCCGAGTCACGGCCCAGCGGTCCGACGGCTGGTGGGCGCTGGAGATCGAGGGGCCAGGGCTGCGGCGTCCGGCGCACACGCAGGCGCGGCGGCTTGACCAGGTCGAGGAGACGGTGCGCGATCTGCTCGCGCTTCGCTTCGACACCGGCGTCGACGACCCGTCCACGGCCGCCTGGCGGATCACGGTGCTTCCCGTCCTGGGGGAGGAGCTCGCCACGGAGGTCGCGCGGACCAGGGAGGTCCGCCAGGAGGCGGACCGGTTGCGTGAGGACGCGGTCAGCCGTTCGCGCGAGGCCGCCCGCCACCTGCACGAGCAGGGGCTTCCCCATCGGGACATCGGCGCGCTGCTCGGTGTCTCCCACCAGGCGGTCGGCAAGCTCCTCGCCGGTTGAACCCGACACTCACCGACGGCGGCCGAGGCGTGAAGGGGGTAAGCAGGCTCGTTTTTCCGCCCCCGGGGCCGGGCCGTCAGCGG
This sequence comes from Streptosporangium sp. NPDC002721, assembly GCF_042888905.1. Taxonomy (NCBI): domain Bacteria; kingdom Bacillati; phylum Actinomycetota; class Actinomycetes; order Streptosporangiales; family Streptosporangiaceae; genus Streptosporangium; species Streptosporangium sp. NPDC002721. Next base: position 50,066 of record NZ_JBIAQI010000018.1, on the reverse strand, counting down.
AGCCCGAGCCGGGCCAGGTCGGGGAGGAGCGGGAAGGCCGGGCGGGTGCCCGAGCGGGTGGGCAGGGCGAAGGCGACGGCCTTGCCCGGCGTGCCGGTGGTGAGGACCGTGGCGGGGTGGACCCGGCAGTGGCCGTGGGAGAGCCGGTGGGCCAGGAGCAGGCCACGGCCGTTCTCGGCGAGCAGGGGCAGGCCGATCTCCTCCACCGAGCACAGGAGGTCGAGGATGACGCGGACCTCGTGGAGGTCGGGATCGCCGTCGACGACCTCGCACCAGGCGGGGACGCCGTCCAGGCTGAGAACACGCAGCTCGTACGGGGGACGGGCGTGCTTCTCGGCGTTGGCGGCCAGCTCCGCCACGACGGTCTCCGCATCGCCGACGGCGTCGTCGTCCAGCCCCGCGTCCCGGAGCACCTTTTGGACGACGGCGCGGGCGCGGCGCGCGGCCGAGCCCGGCTGAAGGACCCTGGCCAGCGCGCGGATGTCGTCCCGAGCTGGTGAGGGCGCGGGTGCTGCGGGGGATGAGCCAGGAGGCGGCGGCGGAGGCACTCGGAGTGACGCCGACGACCTGGGCGCGGTGGGAACGCGGCGAGCAGGGGGTGCGTGCCTGCTACCGGCCGCAGATCGCCGCCGTGTTCGGTGTCGAGGCCGTCGAGGTCGAGCGGTGGATAGCCGGCTGGTCCTACGGGGAGACATCATCGTGGCCGATCGCGGGCTGTGGCGACGGCTCACCGGCGGCTACCGTGAGGTCGGCCGCGCTTCTGTGGAGGTTGGAGATGGACCCGTCCCGGCGTCACCTGCTGGCCTCGCTGCCGTTCGTGCCCGGAGCCCTGGGGGAGTGGCTGGTCTCCTGGAACTACGGCACCCCGGTCGCGTCGGCCGCCCAGCAGGGGGCGGGGCGCGCGGTGGGTCTCGCCGACGTGGCGCGGATCGTCGAGGCACAGAAGGCGTTCGGCCAGATAGACCAGCGGTTCGGGGCCGGGCTGGTGCGCCCGGTGGTGGTCAAATACCTGAACGAGAGCGTGACGCCACTGCTGCGGGGCCGCTACGACGACCGGGTGGGCTCCGAGCTGATGACGGCCGCGGCCGGGATGACCTGGCTGGCGGGCTGGACGGCCTTCGACCTGAACCGGCACGGCCAGGCCCAGCAGCACTTCGGCCAGGCACTGCGGCTGGCCAAGAACGCCGACGACCCGCTGACCGGCGCCTGGGTGCTGGCGACGCTGACCCGCCAGGCGATCCACCTGGAGCAGGGGGCCTGGGCGGTATGGCTGGCCCGAGCCGCCGTCGACACGGCCCGCCGGGCCGAGGCGTCCCCACATGTCATGGCGTTGATGCTGGTCCGAGAGGCCTGGGCGACGGCCCTGCAGGCCAAGTCGGCCGAGCCACCTGACCGGCATACCGCCAAGCAGGTCGGACAGTTGGTCGCCGAGGCCGAACGAGCCTACGCCCGAGGAGCCAGCGACCGTGATCCGGAATGGGTGGGCAGATACGAGGAGGCGGAGCTGAACGCCCAGGTAGGTCGTTGCTGGAGCATGCTCGGTGAGCACCGGCGAGCGGTGGGTCCCGCAGAGGCGGCCGTAGCCGAGTTCGGTGAGCGAATTCCTCGGACCGCCCAGTTCAACCAGATTCATGTCGCCGAGGCGTACCTCGGCATGGGGGAGTTGGAGCAGGCTCTCGACTCGGCGCGTGCCGCGATCCCGATGACGAAGGCGCTGACCTCCGCTCGCACGGTGGAGCTTGCCCGCCAGTTCGCCGGGCGACTTGAGCCGTACGAGGACAGCGTGATGGTCCGCGAGTTCCGCGATCACCTGAACAGCGAGCTGGCTGCCTGACCAGGTACGAGCTTTAGATCGTTGTTCATGAGGGGTGCTGAGTGGAGAAAGGCGTGGGGTAAGACTCAGGAGCCGGCCGAGAAGTCCTGTGAACGAACGCGGAGGGCCGGAGGTGCGTTCAAGCCGACAGCCGGACCGATCCCGGCGAGTGTGACCGGACGTTCAGTGGAGTTCGTGGAACGGCCAGGCCAAAGGTTTGATTTTCGTGATTCCCTGGGCCATGCCGACGAACTTCAGATCGGTCGTGGCCACATCGGTGATGTGAGGGCGTTCCGCCATCGCGATCACCGTGGCGTCGACGTAGCCGAGCGATGCCGTGACCATGTGGCGGACAAGTTCGGAGGTCCGGGACGGTCGTGACCGTCAGCCGGAGCGGCGGGAGGCGATCACGTCGGTGACGGCCACGGCCAGCGCGACCAGCACGAAGGCGACGGTGACCAGCAGCGAGTGGCGGAACGCCGTCGCGTAGTCGCCGTGCGAGGAGGCGACCTCGGCGAAGAACACCGAGCCGATCGCCGCGATGCCCACGGCGGTGCCGATGCGCTGTCCCGTCTGGAGCACGCCCCCCGCCGAGCCCGCCCCGGCGACCGGCACCTCCGACAGGGTCAGCGTCTGGTTCGGGGAGATCACCAGGCCGCTGCCCAGGCCGGCGAGGAGCAGCGGCAGCGCGGTGGCCCAGGCCACGTGCGTGCCGGGGACCAGCTCCACGGCGAGCGCGGTGACGAGCAGGGAGACCGCGACCGTGACCAGCCCGGCCACCACCAGGGGGCGGCCCAGCCGGGTGACGATCCGGCCGCCGAACAGGGAGGTCACGGCCGACCCCGCCGCGAACGGCGTGGTCGCCAGCCCCGCCTCCAGGGCCGAGTAGCCCAGGCCGTTCTGCAGGTACAGGGTGAGGATGAAGAAGATCGCGGTGAAGCCCGCGAAGTAGAGCGCCCCGACCAGGGCGCCGAGCGCGTACGAGCGCCTGCGGAACAGCGACAGGTCGACGACAGGCTGACGGTGCCGCCCGTACCGGCGCTCCCAGGCCGCGAAGGCGGCCAGCACGGCGAACCCGCCGATCAGGGACGGCCACCTCGCCGAGGCCTCCCACTCGTGCCCCTCGACGAGTGGCAGGAGAACCAGCACGACCCCGGCGGCGAGCAGCAGCACGCCCGCCGGGTCCATGCTCTCCCGTGGCCGCGCCTCCTTCGGGGTGGGCCGGATGTAGCGGTACGCCAGGACCACGGCCAGGACGCCGATCGGCACGTTGACGTAGAAGACGAGGCGCCACCCGCCGACGGCGCCGCCGAGGTCGATGAGCATCCCGCCGAGCAGCGGGCCGATCGCGGTCGAGACGCCGATGACGGTGCCCAGCATCCCGAACGCCCGGCCGCGCTCCGCCCCCCGGAAGAGCTGCTGGATCAGCCCGCTGACCTGCGGGTTGATCACCCCGCCCGCCAGTCCCTGCACGAGCCTCGCGACGACCAGCAGGGTCGGGTTCCCGGCGACCCCGGCCGCCGCGCTGGCCAGGGTGAACAGCACGACGCCGAAGACGAACGCGTTGCGCCGGCCGTACATGTCGCCGAACCGCCCGGCGGGGACCAGGATCAGCCCGAAGGTGAGCGCGTACCCCGACACCACCCACTGCAGGGAGCTCTGCGGGGCGTCCAGGCCGGTACGGATGGCGGGCAGCGCGACGTTGACGATGCTGACGTCCAGCAGGGTCATGAAACCGGCGACGAGGCAGACGGTCAGCGCCTTCCAGCGGCGCGGGTCCGCCCCCTCCTGGTCCCGGGTGGACGTCACCCCGTCCGGGCCGGTGCTCATCCGGCCGGGCGGGGGAGCGGTGCCCCGGCCCGTGATCGGCTGAGGATCGTCATGACCGCCCCGTTCCCCGTCTCCGGTCGACCTTTGCGCATTTTCAGCAGCGCGTACGTACCCTTTTTGACTTCCGAATCACCGTTCAACGCCCGGACAGCGGTCCGGCCCTCGCGGAGGTGCCCGCGAGGGCCGGAGTCGTCTCACCCGAGGCGAAAGAGCCGGGTGAAGAAGTGTGCGAAGAAGCGCGAAGAAGTGCGGCGGGCGGCCCCATCACCGCCCGCCGCACCGGTCCGTCCGGGTATGGCCTTACCTCGGCCGGTGAGCACTCCGGCCGGTGGAACTCCCGGACGGCGGGGTCACCGCCGGGGCGGGAGACCGTCCCGTGTCACGGGCACGACACCTCGCCGCTGGTGGCAGGGACGTTCACCGCGCTCCAGGCGGCCTTGACCGCGTTCACCTCGACGCAGCCGCTCGGGTAGAGCGACTTGGCGGCGGCCACGGTGGCCCTGCGCGCCTTCGCGTGCGTCCACGGGGCGGTCTTGGTGTTCAGGCCCGCCATGTAGATCCGGCCGGCCTTCTGGATGCCGATGCCGGTCAGGCTCGTCGGGCCCGAGCAGACGGAGCTGGCCGGCTTGCCCACCGGGTTGGTGCCCTCGGAGAGCAGGTAGAACCAGTGGTTCTGCGGCCCGGCCGCCGCGTGCACCGCGGTGCCGGGGATGGCCGAGCTGTAGCAGTTCGGGTGCCCCTTGGCCGAGGGGTTGTACATGTTGCGGATCTCGCCCGAGCCGCTCAGGTTGACCTCCTCGCCCACCAGGTAGTCCGGCGGGTCCAGGGTCGCGGGCTGGTTGGCGTAGTGCTCGGTCAGCGCGCCGAAGATGTCGCCGGTCGACTCGTTCAGGCCACCGGACTCGTTGCCGCTGCCACCGCCGCCGCTGCCGGAGGTCTGGAAGATGGCGTGGCCGTACTCGTGGCCGACCACGTCCATCGGGGTGGCCTGCCTGGTGTTCGCGCTGTTGCGCCCGAAGCTGGTGTAGCTGCCGTTCCAGTAGGCGTTGACGGCGCTCAGGCCGACCCGGGCCGGGTATCCGCCGCCTGAGCCGTTGAAGCCGTTGCGGCCCAGCCAGTTGCGGAGCATGTCCCATTCCTTCTGCGCCGCGTACAACGCGTCGACGCAGGCGGTCTCCAGGTTGGTGCCCGAGCCGTTGCCCCAGGAGTCGTCGGTCCCGGTGTAGGTGGCGCCGTTCTGGCCACCGCAGCGCAGGCCCGGACGGGTGCTGTCGGTCATCGAGTACGAGCTGCCGGAGCCCGAGGTCTGGATGGTCACCGGGTTGCCGTTGTAGTAGCTGTTGCCGGTCCCGGCGCGCACGTCGTCGTAGGACTCGACGATCGATCCGTCGAGGGCGTCCACGAAGACGTGCAGGACGCTCGGGGCCTCGGCGGTGGCGCCGTTGACGACCACCTCCCAGGCCAGTTTCGGCGTCTCGGTGGTCGCGTGCACGACCAGCTTGGGCGCGGCCACGCTCTCCACGACGGGCAGCTGCGCGCGGGCGGTGGCGGCCGCGGTCGCGGCGTCCACCTTGCTCGTGACGTCGATCGTGATCCTGGCCTGCTGACCCGAGGACACGGACCCGACGAGCTCCCCGGCCCGGTCGGTGGAGACGATCACGTCACCGCCGTGGACCGGCAGCCCGCGGTAGGTGCGCGCGTAGGTCAGGTACTGCAGGCCGTGGGCGCCGGAGATGTTCTTGGCCAGGGTGAACCTCTCGTTCTGCCCCTTGAGGACGGCCTCCGACCTGGCGGCGAGGGTCGCGTTGGCGGTGGTGACCGCGCGGCTGCGCGCCTCCGCGTCCGGCGGCGCGAACACCGGCGGCTCGGCGGACGCGGTACGGGCTGCGGCGTTGTCCGCCGGGGTGGCGGCGTTCACCGCCGTGGGGGTGGTCATGGCGGCGACGGCCAGTACGGCCACGGCGCCAAGCTTGGCCTTCTTCACGCGGGGTGTCCTCTCGAAGTCCCTTGGGGGGTAGGTAGGGATGCAAGAAGCCCTGAGAAGTCCGGGCTCCATAAAGTTGGCACCGGAAAGCGCGGCTGAGGACCTAGCAAAGTCCCATAACGCGGTGGTATGGGGTGGTACGCATACCGGCGCGGCTCCCTCCGCCGGGGCTTTCATCTGCGCGGGAGCACCCCCGGTCGGGCCGGGCCGCACCCCCGTCCAATGAGCGAAGTCTCATGACGTGACGGGATTACCCGAGTCGGGACGGCCCGCAAGGTTGGGTCTTCTCAACGGCCCGGCGGCGGGTTATCAAGAGCCGTACCTCCGCTCCATCCGGCCCGTCGTGACCCACCCCGTCCCGGCGGCCCTCGGCTACCCGCCCCGATGTTGGTGAAGGACGACATGCGTCAGTGCCGGCAAGTGATCTTGCGTATCCTCAGCGTCACCGCGATGCTCGCCGCCATGCTCGCGGCCGGGCCCCTCTCGGTCGCGAACACGGCCGGTCCTTCCCAGGCCGGTTCCTCCCGGGTCGCCGCGAGCGCCGAGGCCGCCGGGGCGGCCCTCCCCTGGCAGTGGGGGTACGCGTACGTCAGGGGCTCCTCGGTGGTGGACGGCGCCCACCAGGCAGGCTCGTGGGCGTACGGGCTCAAGGCCGAGGCCTCCCCGGGAGGGCCCGGCCAGGTGTTCGTGAAGTTCCCGCAGATCGGCCTCGCCTCCGGGGGGGTCGCCCACGTCACGGCGGTGTCCCGGTCCGCCGACTGGTGCCAGGTCCAGGAGTGGTGGCAGTCGGGAACCGACGAGATCGTGGCGGTGCAGTGCTACCGCTACGGCGGCACCCCGGGCTTCACCCCGTTCTCCGTCGTCTTCGGGCACAGCGCCCAGGTGCCGCGCGCGCCCGGGGCGTTCGGCTACGTGCACTGGAACGGCTCCGCGGTGGCCGGGCAGTTCAACTCGTCGGCACCGGGCGTCGTGAACTCCGTCCTGGCGTCGTCGTCCCCCGGGACGTGGCAGGTCACCCTGCCGGGGCTCGGATCGACGGGCTACGCCGGGAACATCCAGGTCACGGCGGTCGATCCGGCCGTGCCCGCCCGCTGCAAGCTGAGCGGGTGGAGCCCGTCGGCCGCCCAGCAGAGGATCGTGGTGAGGTGTCACGACGCGACCGACGCGCCGGTCAACACCGGGTGGAGCCTGACCTACCACCGCGAGCGCGCCGTCGTCTCGGCCGTCCCGCAGTACGGCTTCGCCTACACCTTCAACAACGAGCCCGACAGGTTGGGCAGCTACCGGCCGATGCCGGTGGCCGTCAGCCACAACTCCCGGAGCGGGGGCGTCCGGATCGACCATGTGGGGATCGGTCGCGCGAACGTGCTCTTCGGCGACGTCACCGGCGGATACCGGGACAACGTCCAGGTCACCGCCTTCGGGTACGGGCCCGAGTTCTGCAACCTGAACACCCCGTGGGAGTCCTATCCCACCTACCCCGCCTACGTGAACATCCGGTACGTCACCTGCTACAACGGCACCACCCAGGTCGACCACCCCTCGATGGTCACCTACCTGTCCGCCTCCACCCCCAGCTCCTGACCGCCGGGCGGCCCTCCGGCCGGACGAGGGCGGCGCGGCGTTCCGCCATGAGGCGACCGGCGGCGGCGCGGTGCTCCGTCACAGGGCGACCCGTGCCAGGAAGGACAGGGATCCCAAGATTTCCGACCTGTGCGACCGCCCTTCTTGGCGCGCGGCCGGTACGGCGACACGGTTGGACCATGAAACAGACAGCACCGACCGGCCGCCGGTGGGGCCGCTTCGCCCGGCACTACGTCGAGATGGTCGTCGCGATGTTCGCCGGGATGCTCGTTCTCGGCATGCTCCTTTCGGCCGCCGGCCTCGGCTTCTCCCACGACCGGCAGCCCGAGCTCGCCTACCTGCTGATGGCGTTCGACATGTCCGTCGGCATGGCCGTCTGGATGCGCTACCGGGGACACGGCTGGACTCCCACCCTGGAGATGTGCGCCGCCATGTTCGTCCCCGTCGTGCCGCTCTTCCCACTGCTCTGGCTGGGCGTCATCGACGGCGGGGCGCTCATGACGATCGCCCACGTGGCGATGTTCCCGCTGATGCTGGCCGCCATGCTCCGGCGCCGCGACGAGTACGCGGGTCACGCGGGCCACGCGGGCTACACGGACCATGCGGACCACGCGGACCACGCGACCTGAGACCGGCGCCCGCCCGGATCGTGTTCCGCGCGGGGGCCGGGACAGGCTCCGGACGGGCGCCCAACTCGGATCCCCGGATCGCGCCGTCCGGCGAGGTCCTCCCGTACGGGATCCTCGGAATGATCATTCCGATGGCGGGGCGCGTGGAGGGCTTGCATACTTACTGGCATGGAGACACACGTCACCGACGAGGTCGTGGGAGAGCTGACGCTCACGCTGGATCGAGACGGCGGCACCGTGCGAGTCGAGGGCGAGGCGATTCCCGCCGTCGTCGTGCGCCGGTCCGCCGAGGCCGTCGCGCAGAGGCACGTCCCCATCGGCACCCGCGGCCCCGACCAGCTGACCATGACCCTCGACGGCGTCCCCGTCCCGCTGCGTCCCGGGCCGGGGCGCGTCACGCGCCACTCCTACCGGGTGGAGGTGGACCACAACGAGGTCGTCTACACCCTGATCCCCACCTCCGAGGAGTCCAGCTCCCTCTTCCGCGGCGAGAAGCACCTGGGAAACTTCACCACCATCACCGACGGCGAGGTCAGGGCCGAGTGGGTCGCCTCACCGGAGCCCGGGGAGGCCGCCATCGGCTACGCGCTCGCCACCTGCTTCGGCAGCGGGGCGGAGCACCCCATCTCGGCGATCGTGAGCATGTTCCACTTCTGAACCGTCACCGGTCGGGCCGGACGCCACGAACCCGCCCGGCCGAGGAGCGTCCGAACCGGCGCCGTCCGGCCGGACCGCCTCCGGCCGGACAATACGAGCCCGCCCGGCGCCCCGGGCGGGCGACGAGGTCAGCCGGTGGCGTGCTCCCAGTACGGATCGCGGTAGAGCATGACCGAGGTGCCGCGGAGCAGCTCGTCGGGGGCGGAGATCAGCACGAGCTCGCCCCGGGCCTCCAGGCCGCGCAGGATGTCGCGGACGCGCGGGCCGACCGGCAGGCGGCCCACCGGCAGGTGGAGGGTCTCGCGGACCAGGTCGGCCACCTCCGAGAGCCGGAACGGCTCGGTGAAACCCGCGATGAGCCCGCGGACGATCTCGACGGTGATGACGGACTCGGCCTCGACGTGGGCGAGCTCCCAGGTCAGCTGGGCCCGACGCCGGCCGGTACCGGCGCAGGCGGTGCAGGGCTGGGAGAAGCCGGGCACGATGTCCTCGACGGTGGTGCCCAGGCAGGTGGTGCACTGGCCGGTCTCCGACGCGTGCAGCTCCGCCGACGCCCGGTCGGACAGCGGCCTGCCGCACAGGCACAGATAGACCCTGAACCCGCCGCGCACCACGACGAGGTCGTCGGCGTCGTCCGGGACCTCTTCCCACAGTGCGGTGATCGTGTGCTTTCTCATCGTCGTGCGACTCTACCCATTCCGGACCGGCCACGGGCCTGACACGGACCTGACACCGGCCTGACACGGACCCCGCGGCCTCGCCCGGCCCCGTCACGGCAGCGTGACCGGGACCAGCCTCATCGGAGCGCTCCACAGCCACTCCTCGGTGATGTAGGTGGAGGTCAGCAGCGTCATCAGGCCCAGGGTGCGCTCGGTCGCGGTGGAGGGGTGGGCGCCGCAGTCGCCGAAGCGGCACATCCACAGCTCGACCATGCTGTCGTCGGAGAGCTGCTCGTGGACCGAGGGACGCCCCGCGGGGAACCCGTCCCGCCAGATGTCGACCGACGGGCTGGTGGACGGGAACGCCCCGGCCAGCACCCCGCCGCCCGAGGTGACCGCCCTGCCGACCCCGTCGCGCACCGGCAGGATGCCGCCGGACTGGAAGAGCACCACCCCGCCCCCCGGCGGGCTGGCCACGCGCAGCACCTCCACCGGGGAGGCCTGCTCCGCGCCCCACAGCTCGCCGGTCCCCATCGGCGGGCACGCCTCCGGCTCGGCGCCCAGGCGGCGGATGACCTCGTCCTCGGCCACGTCGCCGACGAAGGCCACGCACAGCTCCTCGCCGTAGTCCTCGTACGAGAACATCATCGCGTCGACGGTCTCCTGGAGCTCGCGGAACCTGGGGCTCACGCTGGGAGCGCCCGGCAGGTGGGCGAACAGGCCGGCCATCTCGGTGAAGAGGGCCTGGGCGCCGGGGGAGCGGCCCGCGATGCACGGCCGCCAGGGGTCGGCGCCCGCGGCGAGCAGCGTGCGTACGGCGTCGTCCCAGCCGTGGCGGACGGCCTCCCACAGCGGGGTGGCGCCGTCGGCGTCGACGGGATCGACCTCGGCGCCCGAGGCGAGCAGCAGCTCGATCACCTGTGTCGCGCCCTCCTGGGCGGCCTGGTGCAGAGGGGTCGTGCGCAGCCACGGCAGCCGCCGGTCGGGGTCGAACCCGTTCGCCAGCCGGTGGCGGATCTGCGCCAGGTTGGTGTCACGCCACGCGTCGGCGTCCTCGGCCCACTCGTCTTCGCCCACTTCTATCCCATCTTGTCGTGCTGAGCGGATCCAACCAGTTCCGTACGACAGTTCTCGGCCAGGGACCGTCGCGAGAGGCGGTCGGCGGTGCGGGTGGTCTCGGGGAGGCGGTAGCGGGGCGTCAGGTTCAGCACGTTGTGGCAGGCGGTGTCGAGGTCGACGCGGTGGCCGGTGGAGACGAAGACGGGTTTGACCCCGTCGCGGGTGCGCAGCACGCGGCCGACGACGTCGCCGTCCAGCGTCAGGTCGGTCCACGCGCCCCGCTCGGGCGCGGGCTCGGGGTAGGTGCCGACGAAGGCGGTCTTGCCGACCCCGATCGTGGGCAGCCCGGTGAGCACGCCGAGGTGGCAGGCCAGGCCGAAGCGGCGCGGGTGCGCCAGGCCGTATCCGTCGCAGACGACCAGGTCGGGGGCCGCGGACAGGCGCCCGAGGGCGTCCAGCAGCGCGGGGACCTCGCGGAAGGCGAGCAGGCCGGGAACGTAGTCGAAGGTCACCCTCCCGGCCACGGCGACCTCTTCGACGATTTCCAGCGTCGTCCCGTCCAGGACGGTCACCGCCGCCGCCAGCCGGTCCCTGTCGTAGGCGACGTCCACCCCCGCGATCCTGGCGGGATGGCGGGGCCCGGGACCGGTCAGGTCGAGCAGTGCTCTGAGCTCGTCCTGGATGGCCTCGGCCTCCATGACAGTGCGCGGCATTTGTACCTTCATGACTCCATGATCGCTACTTTTATAATATGACGTCATATTTCGGTGCGGTTCACCGGGTTCTTCGGTGGCCGGTGAAGTCGCTGCGGGGCGAGGAGCTCCGGGAAGCGCGTTTCGACGAACGGGGACTGGCCGGCGACCGGGCCTACGCGCTCTTCGACGAACGGGAGAGCCACGCGGGCACGGTGCTGACCGTACGGCGGCGGACGGGGATGCTGCACTGGCGCGCCGCCTACGGTTCCCCGGAGGGCGGAGACGCGCCGACGCCGACGCTGACCGGACCGGACGGCGCCACCTGGGACTGGCACGCCCCCGGTCTGCCGGACGCGCTGGCGGAGTCGCTGGGCACGCCGCTGAGCCTGCGCGCCGCCGACGGCCAGCAGGACCGGGGCCAGACCGTGCTGGTCACCTTCGAGGCGTCCCTGGCGGCCCTGGGCGACGAGCTCGGCAGGCCGGTGGACCTGCTCAGGTTCCGGCCCAACCTGCACCTGGAGACCGACGCGCCCGCGTTCGACGAGGAGGGCTGGGGGCCCGGCACCACGGTCACCGCGGGCGAGGTGGAACTCACCGTCACCGGCGCCAACGCGGGCCCCTGCATCAGGTGCGTCGTACCCAGCTGGGACCCCGAGGGACGCGAGCGCTGGCCCGAGCTGCAGAAGTGGCTGATCGGCGAGCACGAGAACAAGTTCGGTGTGGTCATGCGGGTCACCCGCACCGGCACCGTCCGTCTCGGGGACCGCGCCACCGCCACCCCGGGCTGACACGCCCGCCGCTGGTTCGCCCCGGCCGGATTGCCCGCCGATCCGGCCGGAAACTAGGGTGCGTGAGGGAAGGCGCCGGAAGGCGTGAGGCCGGGGAAAGGGTGAGAGATGTCGGTGCTCGTGGCGTTCAGCGTGACCCCGATCGGAGCGGGGGAGGACGTCGGCGAGCTCGTCTCCGAGGCCGTGCGCGTCGTCCGCGCCTCCGGCCTGCCCAACCGGACCGACGCCATGTTCACCACGGTCGAGGGCGAGACCTGGGACGAGGTCATGACCGTCGTCAGGGACGCCGTCGCGGCGGTCGAGGCCCGCGCAGGGCGGGTCAGCCTCGTTCTCAAGGCGGACATCCGCGAGGGGGCGGGCGGCCGCCTGGAGACCAAGGTCGCCACCGTCGAACGGCATCTCGCCCCGTAGCGCCCCCGCGGCCGCGACGCGCGGCCACCCGCGCCGGTGCCCCGTCCGACGCTCCTCGGCGTCCCGCGGCCGGTCGTTCACGGTCGTCGAGAACGCGCACGCAGTGTCCCGGTATGTCGCCTCCGGGTGACTCGTCCCTGGGTGACCGGTCTCGCCCAGAGCGTAACGGGAACACCGGCGGAGCCGGGACCGTTCTGCAGGCACTGGCAGGTTTCGGGAGCGCGGGGAGCGTGAGCCGCATGGCGGGCAGCAGGTCGATCGGGCGTCTCCTCGTGGGCGGGCTGGCGCTGGCCGCCGCCGGCTGGGCGTTGAAGGACATCCCCGCGGAACTCGGGGGCAAGGCCGGCGGTGAGCGGCTGGAGCGGATGCGCCGCTCGCCGCGCTTCCGGGACGGCGTCTTCCACAACTCCACGCCCGGCGCCTTCGTGCCCTCCCCGCAGAGCGCGCGGGAGCTCGCCTGGCACCTGCTCAACAACCGCGAGGAGCGCCGTCCGGCCGCGCCGATCCCCGTGGTGACCTCACCGTCCGGCGGGCCGTCCCCGGCGGGGCTGAGCGTCATCTGGTACGGCCACGCCACCGCGTTGCTGGAGATCGAGGGCCGCCGCGTGCTCGTCGACCCGATCTGGAGCAGGCGCGCCTCGCCCTCCCAGCTGGTCGGCCCCCGGCGGCTGCACCCGGTGCCGGGGCCGCTGGCGGGCCTTCCGCCGCTGGACGCGATCGTGATCTCGCACGACCACTACGACCACCTCGACCGCGCGACGGTCCGCGGGCTCACCGCGCTGCAGGCCGCCCCGTTCCTGGTGCCGCTGGGCATCGGCGCCCACCTGGAGCGGTGGGGGGTGCCCGCCTCGCGGATCGTCGAGCTCGACTGGGACGAGGAGGCGACCGTCGCGGGCCTGCGGTTCGTCGCCACCGCCGCCCGCCACTTCTCCGGCCGCACCTTCGACCGGAACGTCACCCTGTGGGGCTCCTGGGTGATCGCGGCCGGAGAGAAGAAGGTCTTCTACGCGGGCGACTCCGGATACTTCGACGGCTACGCCGGGATCGGCGCCGCGCACGGCCCGTTCGACCTCACGCTCATGCCGATCGGCGCCTACAACGCCGCCTGGCCCGATATCCACATGGACCCCGAGGAGGCGGTCAACGCCCACCTCGACCTGGGCGGCAGGCTGCTCCTGCCGGTGCACTGGGCGACCTTCGCCCTCTCCACCCACCCGTGGGCCGAACCGGTCGACCGGCTGTGGCGCGAGGCGAAGGCCCGCGACGTCCGCATCGTCGTTCCCCGTCCCGGCGCGCGTGTCGACACCGCCGACGTGCCCATGCTGGAGAGCTGGTGGGAGACGCTGCTCGGCGGCGAGACGCCGCGCCCGCGCCAGGGCCCGGCGCGGGTTCCCGCCCCCCCGCCCCTGGGCTCCGACCCCAGGCTCTGACCGTACGACGACAGCACGACGACCGCACGGCCCCTCAGGTCCGGGCGGTCCTCGCCGACAGGCGGGTACGGACGACGAGGTCGTGCACCGTGCCCGCCGACGGCGCGGTGTCGGGAAGCCCGGAGGAGTCCCGGGCCTCCTCCAGCAGCCCGGTCAGCCGGGCGACGTCGCCCACCAGCCGCTCCGGCCCCGGCGCGCCCTCCGGCGGCGAGCCGTGCTCGGCGGAGCGCTTGGCGGCCACCAGCTCGCCGAGATACGCCGGGCCGCCGGAGAGCCGGGTGAGGTCGGCCTCCAGCTCCCCGGTGCGCATCAGGTGGACGCCGGTGAGCAGCACGCGGAAGGTGTAGAGCAGCGGCTTGAGCTCGCCGGAGCGCTCGAACAGCCGCCACTGGGTGCGGGCGAAGCCCAGATAGTGGTGGGCGTGATGGCGGGTGAGGCAGCCGGGGGCGAGGGCGACCATCTCCTCGTGGACCGGCGAGGTCGACACCACCAGCGGAGAGAGCAGCTGCTCCAGCACGTAGCCGTTGCGGCGCAGCAGCAGGCGGCAGAACTTGGCCAGGTCGTGGGTGACCAGGTCCACCTCGACGCCGTCGCGGACCCAGGACCGGGTGAGGGTCTCCTCGCCCGTCCGCAGGCCGACCACCTCCTCCAGCGGCAGCAGGTGCACGCCGCGCAGGTCGACGTCGGAGTCGACCGAGGGGAAGCCGTACAGGTGCGCCCCGCTGACCGTGGCGAAGGCGGCGGGGTGCGCCTGCCCGGCGGGGATCTCGGCGAGCCAGGAGGGCAGGGTGACGGTCACAGCGCCGCCTCCCTGACGCGCGCCAGGTAGTCCTCCACGCGCCGCCGGTCGGGCTCGGCGGGCAGCACGCCCGTACCGCCGAACCTCGCCACCAGCTCCGAGCGCCAGCGGTCGACCTCGTCCCAGGAGAGCTCCCCGCGCCGTACGGCGAGCAGCCGGTCGCGGTGGGCGTCCATCCGGACCAGGGGCTCGCCGTGGCGGGCCAGGTGCAGGCCGCTGAGCAGCAGGCGGATCATGTGCATGGCCTGCTTCCACCTGGGGCGCGCGGGGTCCAGGCGGCGGAACTGGGCGTCGGCGTACCGGGTGAAGCTCTGGTTGGCCCGCCCGGAGACGAAGGCGTCGCGGACGGCGAGCAGTTCCTCGCCCGCCGAGGTGGCGTGTTCGACGATCGGCGACCACAGGCACTCCAGGACCGTCGGGTTGGCCTCCAGCGCGAGAGCGCAGAACCGCTCGACCTCCCAGGAGAACTGCTCGGGCAGCGGCCCGTCGACGTGCGTGGGCGGCTTGGCCAGCCGCCAGAACAGCCGGGTCGGCGCCACGAAGACGCCGCGCCGGTCGACGTCCGATTCCTCGGTCTCCAGCCCGTATGCCCGCGAACCGACCACCACCGACAGTATCGAGTGATCCGGGACGTACCGTACCTCCATCCGCACAGCCTGCCAGGCCCGCGTCCGGCGCGGGTACGGGTTTTAGCGCGCGGTGAGGGACGCGCGCGTCAGGCGGCCCGGGGGTCGCGTCAGACAGCCGGGAGTCGCGTCAGGCGACCGGGGGTCGCGTGCGGCGGGTGGTGAGGAGCGCGCGTCAGGCGGCGAGGGTCGCGTGCATCTCCCAGAGCAGGATCTCGGCCGGTTCGGTCGCGGTCACGCGCTGGCCGCCGGTGGCGGTGAAGCGGACGGCGTCGCCCTCGGCGAGGTGCCCGGCCCCCTCCAGGTCGACGGTGCCGCGGGGGACGAACAGGTGCAGGAACGGCGCCTCGGGCAACTCCACGCTCTGGCCCGGCTGGAGCCTGGCCACGTGCAGCGCGGCGTATTTGTTGTTGATCCGGATGGCGCTGCGGCCCGCGTCCCTGGCCATGCCCGAGGCGACCGGGACCAGGGCACCGCCGAGCAGGTCGGCGTCGATCTCCAGCTGCTCGTAGCCGGGGGCGAGTCCACCCTCGTCAGGCACCACCCACATCTGGACGAAGTGCACCGGATCGGTATGCTGCTCACCCTGGAGCCGCCAGGAGTCGTTCTTCTCCGAATGGAGGATGCCGGTCCCCGCGCTCATCCGCTGGGCGAGTCCCGGATAGATCACCCCGGCGTGGCCCTCGGAGTCCTGGTGGACGAGAGAGCCGCGCAGCACCCAGGTGACGATCTCCATGTCCCGGTGGGGATGGGTGTCGAAGCCGGTGCCGGGCTTGACGATGTCGTCGTTGTTGACGAGCAGCACGCCGTGGTGGGTGTTGTCCGGGTCCCGGTGACGGCCGAAGGAGAAGGAGTGCTTGGAGTCCAGCCACTGGATCCTGGTGGCCGGGCGTTCGCCCGACCTGCGGACGTCGACGTTCATGCCTGGTGGTCCTCTCATCTCTGTTGTTGAAACTTAAACTAACGGGCCGGGTGAAATGTTCCGCACATCGCCGGGTTGGGGAGATCTTGCTTACCGATCCGAATATGATGTGTGACGATTTATCACTACGCGGGCTGCAGGTGACCTCGCTTTGACGGGGGGCGGCCTATGCGATCTACCTGGGGGAACAGTGCTGGGCTTGCTTTCGCGTGCTCCGAGGTCGCCGGAACGATGAGCACCCCCGCCGACGCCGCGAAAATCGCTCCCTACGACTACGAGAGGTTCAGCAGGCTCGCCGGGCCCGTGACCGAACCGGAGCCCGGGGTGCCCTACCGCGTGAGCTACCGCTCCCTGCTGGCCACCGAGCCGCACCGGGTGCGGGCGGTGCTGCTGATGGTCGCGGCGCTTCTCGTGGAGTTCACCCTGATGGTCTGGCTGCTGCTGCCCGAGCACTGGACCGTCCGGCCCGACCCCTACGGCACGATCCCGTGGTACCTGCCGGTCGCCGACCGGATCATGCTCGTCGCCATCGCCCTCATCGAGGTCTTCCGGCTGGTCAGCGTGGTCTCCAATGTGCACGCCATGCTGGCGGCGAGGGACCCGGTCCCGGTCGCGCCCGAGCCCGGCACCCGGGTGGCCTTCATCACCACCTGCGTACCCGGCAAGGAGCCGCTGGAGATGGTGAGGGAGACCCTGGCCGCCGCGCTGAAGATCCGCCACGACGGCGTGTTCGACGTCTGGCTGCTGGACGAGGGCGACGACCCCGACATCCACGAGCTCTGCGACTGGCTGGGCGCCCACCACTTCACCCGCAAGGGCGTGCCCGAGTGGAACCAGCCCAAGGGCAGCTTCCGGGCCAAGACCAAGCACGGCAACTACAACAGCTGGCTGGACGCGCACGGCGACGACTACGACTTCTTCGTCTCGGTCGATACCGACCACGTACCGCTCCCGGAGTTCTGCGAGCGCATGCTCGGCTACTTCCGCGACCCGCGGGTGGCCTTCGTCGTCGGTCCCCAGGTGTACGGCAACTACGACGCCGGGGTCACCAAGGCGGCCGAGAGCCAGCAGTTCCTGTTCCACTCGCTGATCCAGCGCGCGGGCAACCTGTACGGCGCGCCGATGTTCGTCGGTACCAACAACGCCGTGCGCATCCGCGCGCTCAAGCAGATCGGCGGCCTGTACGACTCGATCACCGAGGACATGGCCACCGGCATCGAGTTCCACCGCTCCCGCGACCCCGAGACCGGGCAGCGCTGGATGTCGGTCTACACCCCCGACGTGCTGGCGGTGGGGGAGGGGCCGTCGTCGTGGACCGACTTCTTCACCCAGCAGCTGCGCTGGAGCCGGGGCACCTACGAGACGCTGCTCACCCAGTTCTGGAGGGCCGCGCCCAAGCTCTCGCCCGGACGGTTCTTCAACTACACCCTGATGGTGACCTTCTACCCGATGTCCGCGCTCAACTGGCTGCTGGCCGGGCTCAGCGCCACCCTGTTCATGGCCGTCGGAGGCTCCGGCGTCACCGTGCCGATGGACGTGTGGCTCATGCTGTACGGCGACGCGGCGCTGCTGCAGGTCATGCTCTACACCTGGAACCGGCGGCACAACGTCAGCCCGCACGAGCCCGAGGGCTCCTCGGGGGTGGCCGGGATGGTCATGTCGGCGCTGTCGGCGCCCATCTACGTCACCTCGCTGATCGGCGCCGCGCTGCGCAGGCCCAGCAAGTTCGTGGTCACCCCCAAGGGCGACTCGGCCAGCCCCGACCAGGTCGCCACGTTCCGCATCCACCTGTGGTGGGCGGCGATCTTCGGTGGAGGCCTGCTGCTGACCATCTTCTGGACCGGCCACATCCACCTGGTCATGACCCTGTGGGGGATCCTCGCCCTGGTCATCTGCCTGGGGCCGCTCACCACCTGGGCCTGGAACCTGCGGGCGCTCAGGGCGGCCCCGCGAGCGGCCGGTGGTGAGTCGTGAGCCGCCTGCGCAAGCACCTGGTCGGGATGGCGGTGGTGACCGCCATCCTCGCGATCAACCTGCCCGCCGTCGCGGGCTTCGCCACCGAGACGTGGCACGACTACCGCATCAACGGCGACGACTACAAGGCCACCCACGGCCACTGGACCTTCCTCGACGTCCCCGAGAGGTTCAAGGTCAACGCCATCCACGCCGCGCTGCTGCACACCGGCAAGGTGCTCATCGTCGCCGGTTCCGGCAACAACGCCGCCAACTTCGACAAGGGCACCTTCAAGACCGTGCTGTGGAACCCGGCGAGGCCGGGCATGCCGGACGAGTTCAAGCTGATCGACACCCCCGTCGACTTCTTCTGCGCCGGGCACGTGATGCTGCCCGACGGCAAGCTGCTCATCGCGGGCGGCACGGGCCGCTTCGAGGTGCTGAAGGCCAAGGTCAAGCGGGCCGCGGGCGCCCTCACCATCAAGAACGAGGACCCCGACGCCAAGCCCAGGGAGTTCCACCCCGGCACGCTGCTCACCGCTCCCGGCGGGCAGGTCTACCGCACCACCGCCCATGTCAGCGTGCCGCCCGCGCGCAAGGTCGAGACCGGCGTACCGGGGAAGGTGCGCATCCGGCCCAGCCAGACCAAGGTGTTCGCCGAGGCCGTCACCGAGGGCGCGCCGGGCCTGCTCACCGCCCCGGCCGGTTCCGTCAAGTTCGAGATCCAGGGGCTCAGGGGCCGGGAGAAGCGCGACCTGTACGCCATGGGCGGCAGCATGACGCTCGACAAGCAGGACTTCCAGGGCATCAGGGACGCCTACGAGTTCGACCCCGTCACCGAGCGCTACGACAAGGTCCAGGACATGGCCGAGGGGCGCTGGTACCCGACCATGACCGGCCTGCCCGACGGCAGCGTGATGACCGTCTCCGGCCTCGACGTCGTGGGGCAGATCACCAGGGACAACGAGATCTACAACCCTCAGACCAAGACCTGGCGGCCCGGCCCCAAGCGCTTCTTCCCCACCTACCCCGCGCTGTTCCTGCTGGAGGACGGCACCCTCTTCTTCTCCGGCATGAGCGCCGGGTACGGCCCCGGCCAGCTCGCGCTGCGTCCCCCCGGCATCTGGGACTACCGCCGCGACACCGACCGGCCGGTGCGGACCCCGGGCGGCGTGGGCGGCGTGGCGCCCGACGAGATGGAGGCGTTCACCCCCGTACCCGGGCTGCCCGAGCCGGAGCTGAACGAGACCGGCGCCTCGGTGCTGCTGCCGCCCGCGCAGGACCAGCGGGTCATGGTGATGGGCGGCGGACCGGTCGGCGAGCGCCAGCCGGGCCTGCCCAACGCCACCGCCAGGACCGCCATCGTCGACCTCACCGAGGCCAGCCCGCGCTACGTCAGGGGTCCCGACCTGTCCGACCCGGTGCGCTACCCGAACGCCGTGCTGCTGCCCGACGACACCGTGTTCTCCTTCAACGGCTCCAGCGACTACCGGGGACGCGGCGCCAGCGACGTCCTGCGCGCGGAGGTCTACCGCCCGGAGAGCAACAGCTTCCACGAGGCCGCGGCGCCCGCCGTCGGCCGCAACTACCACGCCGAGGGCCTCCTGCTGCCCGACGGCCGGGTGCTCGGCATGGGCTCCGACCCGCTCTTCGGCGACAAGGCGGGCTCGCTTCCGGGCACCTTCGACCAGCGCATCGAGATCTACACGCCGACCTACCTGCACAACGGCGAGAAGGCGCCGGTGTTCACCGGCGGGCGCGAGAGCGTGTTCCTGGGCCGCAGGGCCGGCTTCCAGACCCCCGACGCCGCGCGCATCCACCAGGTACGGCTGATGCGCCCGAGCGCCGTCACCCACGTCACCGACGTGGAGCAGCGCTCGATCAGGCTGGACTTCACCCGGGTGAAGACCGGGATCATCGCGGAGATACCCTCCAATCCGGCCCTGGTGCCCCCGGGGTGGTACATGCTGTTCGGGCTCACCGAGCGGGGAACGCCGTCCCCGGCCCGCTGGGTCCACATCCGAGGGGAGGCCGAAACGCTCCCCTCGGCCTCTCGCGGCGTACGCCGTCCTTCCAGCCCTCCCACTTCTGCTCCCCAGGGCCAGGCCCGGGGTCCCCACGCCGGAGGTATTCGATGAACAGGTACGGCCTCGCAGCCGCGCTGGCTCTCGCTCTCGCGACGGCGGCCTGCACCGGCGACCCGGCGCCCGCCGGCTCCGGGAGCGCCGCCTCCGGGAGCACGGCCTCGGGGGGCGCCGCCCCCGGTGACGCGAGCGGTTTCTACGTCGACCCCGACGGCGCCGCGGCCCAGGAGGTCCGCAAGCTCGAAAGGGAGGGCAGGACCGAGGAGGCCGGGCTGATCCGCAGGATCGCCGACCGGCCCAACGCGATCTGGATCGGCGACCAGGACCCGAAGGACAGGGTCGCGGCCATCACCACCAAGGCCCGGCAGGCGGGCCGGACCCCGGTCCTGGTGGCGTACCACATCCCCAACCGCGACTGCGGGCAGTTCTCCGCGGGCGGCGCGGCCGACGCGCGGGAGTACCGCAACTGGATCGGCCGGTTCGCCGAGGGCATCGGCGACCGGCCCGCCCTGGTCGTCGTCGAGCCCGACGCGCTCGCCCACATCCTGGACAACTGCACCCAGGGCGGCCAGGCGGGCGAGCGCCTCGACCTGCTGCGCAACGCGGTGGAGACGCTGAAGAGGCAGCCCGCCGCCAAGGTCTACGTCGACGCGGGGAACGCCGGCTGGATCAAGGATCCGGGCGAGTGGGCCGAGCCCATGCGCAGGGCCGGGGTGCCCCAGGCCGACGGCTTCGCCTTCAACGTCAGCAACTTCTTCACCGTCGAGGAGAGCGTCGCCGTCGCCGGGCGGCTCTCGGACGCGATCGGCGGGGCCCACTACGTCCTCGACACCTCCCGCAACGGCAACGGCCCCGTCCGCGACGCGCAGGGCGACGACGCGTGGTGCAACCCCAAGGGCCGCGCGCTCGGCGCGGAGCCGACCACCGAGACCGGCCACGAGCGGGTCGACGCCTTCCTGTGGATCAAGCGGCCCGGCGAGTCGGACGGCGAGTGCCACCGGGGAGAGCCCCGCGCCGGCGACTGGTTCCCCGAATACGCGCTGGAACTCGCGCGTAACGCGAGATAGCCGCTTATTCGTTATATCTTCGATCTTGCAGGTCAAGATTGCTTCGCGGAGATTGACCGGAGTTGTCAGTGTTTCAGCGACCCTCTGGGAGCTTTCCTCGATGAACAGATGGAAGACCGTCATCCTCGCGCTGGCGGTCACCCTGCCGGGCGGCCTACTGCCGGCCGGCGTGCTGCCCACCGGCGCGTCGCCCGCCGCCGCCTCCACGCGATCCGCGGCCCCCCCGATCGAGAACGGCGAGACCCAGCCGGTCCACTCGCGCGCCGACGCGCTCACCGAGACCGTGTTCGTCGAGGTGGCCGGGGTCGACAGCGACGCCGACGGCCGCCCCGACCGGGTCGCCGTCGACATCATGCGCCCCAAGGAGACCGCCTCGGGGCTGAAGGTCCCGGTCATCATGGAGGCCAGCCCCTACTACGCGGGCGGCAACGACGTGGCCAACCACGTCGTCGACCTCGACGGCTCCGACCCGGCGGGCATGGAGTACCGGCGCAACAAGTTCAACGACCTGCGAGACGAGATGTTCGGCGTCGACGGCCTCGACGTGAACCGCGCGGCCGCGCCGCCCTTCCGCGGCTACTACGACAACTACTTCGTGCCGCGCGGCTACGCGATCGCGCTGGTGGAGAACCTCGGCTCGGGACGGGCGACCGGCTGCCCCACGACCGGCCTGGACAACGAGACCGCGGGCCCCAAGGCCGCGATCGACTGGCTCAACGGCCGCGCCCGCGGGTTCGACGCGGCCGGGAACGAGGTCAAGGCCGGCTGGTCCACCGGCAACGTCGGCATGATCGGCGTCTCCTACAACGGCACGCTGCCCAACGCCGTCGCCGCGACCGGGGTCAAGGGCCTCAAGGCGATCGTGCCGATCGCGGCCATCTCCTCCTGGTACGACTACTACCGCGCCAACGGCGGCGTGCTGGCGCCCGGCGGCTACCAGGGCGAGGACGCCGACGTGCTCGCCCGCTACGTCCTGACCCGCGAGAACGCCACGCAGGTCTGCGGGGCGCTCATGGACCAGATAGAGCGGGACCAGGACCGGGTCACCGGCGACTACTCCAAGTTCTGGGACCAGCGCAACTATCTCAACGACGTGCGCAAGGTCGACGCCGCCGTCTTCCTGGTGCACGGCCTCAACGACTGGAACGTCAAGACCAAGCAGGCCGTCCAGTGGTGGGACGCCCTCGCCAAGCGCGACGTGCCCCGCAAGATCTGGCTGCACCAGGGCGCGCACTTCAACCCGTTCTCCTTCGCCGGGCGCAACGCCGAGTGGCTGCGCCAGCTCCACCGCTGGTTCGACTTCCACCTGTACGGCCTGAGCAACGGCATCATGGACGAGCCGCAGGCCGACGTGGAGTCGGGCCCGGGACAGTGGGCGCAGCACGCCTCCTGGCCGCTGCCCGGCACCCAGGACGCGCGGCTGCGCCTGAACGCCGGCAAGGACGGCCGCAACGGCACCCTGAGCGTCGACCGCCCCCGGGGCGGCCACACCGTCGAGTCCTTCGTCGACCAGAGCGCCCGCACCGCCGAGCAGCTCGCCGAGAACGCCGAGGCCACCGACCCCAACCGCCTGGCCTACCTGTCGGCCCCGCTGGCCCGCGACGCGCGCCTGTCGGGCACCCCGAAGGTCTCGGTGAACGCCGCGTTCGAGAAGGGGCGCTCGCCGTACCTGACGGCGCTGCTCGTCGACTACGGCACCGACGCCCGCGCGTACGGCCAGGTCGTCTACAACGACACCTCGGTCTGCTACGGCCAGGGCGTGCCCGGCGACACCGGCTGCGCCCGGCTGGCCGAGCACGTCACGGAGACCGCCCCCTACAAGATCATCACGAGGGGCTGGCTCGACGTCCGCAACCGCCACTCCGCCGCCAGGACCGACCTCCTGCGCGAGGGCCGCTTCTACGACTTCGACTTCGACCTCCAGCCGAGCGACTACGTCGTCAAGGCCGGCCACCGGATCGGCGTCGTGCTCATCTCCACCGACCGCGACTTCACCCTGCGCCTGCCCGCGGGCACCGGCGTCTCGGTCGACCCGGAGTCGAGCTCGCTCATCCTCCCGGTCGTCGGCGGGCGCTCCGCCCTCCGCTGACAGTGAGGATCTGACAGTGAGGATGTAGGTGAACGCCTCCCGGTGAGGCCCGGCTCGTCGTCTGACCGGCCGCGGTGTCTTCAACGGGATCTGCCGACCTCGGCCGGGAGGCGTTCGTCCGCACTCACCGGACGCTGCGCGTGACCTTATAGGAGCCTGGCCAGAGGCCCCGTCACTGTCTTGTCCGTATCGCCCGGCCGGCGCGTGTCGCCTGTGTCCGGTCGATGAGAACAGGACGGCCATGACCACCATGGCACAGCGCCCGGCTCGACACGAGGTCGAGGTCACCGGTCACCTTGAACACTGCGACGGACGCGTCGAGGCGTTGCGCAACCTGCGCATCGCCCGCTGCAGCGCCGTCCGCCAGCGCGCCACCACACAACGACAGCTCAAAGCCCTGATCGTCACCGCACCCGAGCCGGTCCGTGCCCCCCTGGCGACCCGCGAGTTGATCGCTGTCTGCGCGGCGTTGCGGCCCGACTGGGCACGCCACGATGACCCGGCCACCGCCGTCAAGATCGCATCACGCAGCCTGGCTCGCCGACACCAGCACCTGGCCGAGGAGATCGACGACCTCGACGAACTCATCGAACCTCTTGTCCAGGCGATCAACCCTGCCCTGATGACGGTGAACGGAATCGGCCCTGAGGTGGCCGGCTAGCTGCTGGTCACCGTCGGCGACAATCCCGAGCGAGTGCGCTCAGAGGCCGCTTTCGCCATGCTTTGCGGCGTGGCCCCGCTACCGGCCTCCTCCGGCAAGACCCACCGCCACCGGCTCAACCGTGGTGGAGACCGCGACGCCAACTGCGCGCTGTGGCGCATCGCCGTCACCCGCATGGCCACTGATCCACGCACCCGCGACTACGTGCAACGACGCATCAAAGACGGCAAGGACAAGAAAGAGATCATCCGCTGCCTCAAGCGTTACATCACTCGAGAGATCTACACCCTGCTGTGCCCCACACCCCCACAAAACGGTCTCGATCCGGCCGCTTGACAAACCATAGAAGCATCCCCCGCCTTCCGGCCCCGTCCGGAAGCCAGAATTCTTTTCGAAGGCACGAGCCGCTCCGCAAAGCACGACCCCTTCTGCAAGGCGCAGCCCCCGGCTCTCTTCCGGGCCGAGGGCCGTGAGCAGGCATGCGAGCATCGCCGGTCCAGCGGATGTCTACGAGAAACCTTGAGCCTTCAGGCTTGTTGGGAATCACATATGGTGCCGCATGTTCGGTGAGTTATCTGTAAACCGCGCAGCGTGAAATTCGTTGTACAGGTCCGGTTGTTCCCTACGCCTGTCCAGGAGGCGGCGCTGGCGGACACGCTGCGCCTGTGCAACGACGCCGCTGCCCTCGTCTCCGGTGTCGCGTGGCAGATGAAAGTATTTCGCAATTACGACCTGCGGGCACACTCCTATGGTGAGCTGAAGGGCATGGGCTTGTCGGCCCAGCCCGCTCAGCACGTCATCAAGAAGGTCGCAGATGCCTACACAACGGTAAGGGCCCAGGTGAGGGGGAAGCTTCGCCCGCCCCTGGCCAAGCCGATCGCTTTTCGCCCGGATGCAGCGCAGCCGTTCGACGATCGGTGCCTGTCCTGGCAGATCGAGGTCCGCACTGTGTCGATCTGGACCACCGGCGGCCGGATGAAAGGCCTCCGGTTCGCCTGTTCCGACACCCAGGCTCGTGCGCTGGCCGTCCACCGTAAGGGCGAATCCGACCTGATCCACCGAGACGGTCTGTGGCTGCTCATCGCCACCTGTGACGTCCCCGATGCCGACATCATCGAATCCGACGCCTTCCTCGGCGTCGACCTCGGCATCGCCAACATTGCCACTACCAGCGACGGCGAACGACACTGCGGCAAGCACTTGAACGCGGTCCGCCATCGCAACCGGCGACTGCGGCGCCGTCTGCAGGTTAAGCAGACCAGGTCCGCCAAGAGGCTGCTAAAGCGGCGCCGCCGTAAGGAGTCCCGGTTCGCCCGTGACCTCAACCACCGCATCTCCAAAAGCATCGTGACCGAGGCTGCACGCACCGGACAAGGGATCGCCCTGGAAGATCTCCAGGGCATCCGTGACCGGGTACGGCTCTGCAAGCCCCAGCGGGTCACCCTGCACTCATGGAGCTTTCACCAGCTCGGCCGGTTCGTCGCCTACAAAGCCCGCCGTGCCGGGGTCGCCGTTGTCTACGTTGACCCCGCGTACACCTCTCAGGAGTGCTCGGCATGCGGGCACGTCGACAAACGCAACCGGCCCGACCAGGAAACCTTCTCTTGCACGTCGTGCGGCTTCGCTGAGCACGCCGACGTCAACGCGGCCCGCAACATCGCCTCGCGCGCTGTCGAGGGCCGGGCTGCTGTCAACCAGCCGCACGTGGCTTGACGCCTGACCTCCAGTCAGGATGGTGAGCCACGAGCCCTAGCCTTCGTGCCGGGGTAGTTGACTAGTGCTCGAACACGCAGTGGGCCGCCACGGTCTCGCTCGAACCGTCCGCCCGCACGCCGGTGACGCGCTCGGCCAGCTTCAGCGCCTCGGGAAGGTCCCCCTCGGCGTCCTCGCCCGCCAGGCCGAGCTCGGTCCGCTCGGCGAGGTACGGGCCGGAGTCGTCGTCGCCGGGGAACATCCAGTCGAAGCCGAGGACCTCCTTGCCGTCGGCGTAGTGGACGAAGCTCGCGACCGCGTTGACGTTGCGGAAGACGCTCGCCGTCACCGTTCCCGAGGAGAGCCGGGAGAGGACCTCCGGCAGCGTTCCCGCGAAGCCGAGCGACTCGCTGAGGATTGTCCCGCCCTCGGCGGGACGGGCGGAGACGAGCCCCTCCTCGTAGTCCCCTTCCTCGTCGTCGCCGTCGAACACCTCGACGCGGAAGTGGGCGAGGGCCTCGTGCGGGGTGAGGCCGCGGACGAAGGTCACGCAGAACGCGTCGTCGTCGATCCAGTCGTAGTCGCTCACGGGGGGGTTCCGATTCTCTTCGGCTGACAGATCGGGAAGATCTTGGCACCGGGGACCGACAGAATCGGCGCGATCCCGCGAAACCGTGATCATGGACAGTCCCCGCCCCCGGTTCCGGCCCCCGGACGGCAGGGGCAGGGACGGCAGGGACGGCAGGGAGGGCAGGGAGGTCATGAGGGAGAACCCTGGCTTGTCCCTGACATCGGGGCTCCGGCCTGCCGCCGTGCCCGGCGGGGGCCTAGCGTGGAGTGCATGGGACGAATTCTTCTGATCGTGGCGGCCGTGGTGATCGGCTTCCTGCTGCTGGGCTCGGTTCTGGGCTTCCTCTTCACGCTCCTCAAGTGGGCTCTGATCATCGGGCTGGTGGGTGTGGTGGTCATGTTCGTGAGCAGGCTCTTCCGCTCCTCGAACACGCGCGACTGACCCACCCGCCCGGAGACGGTCCCGGCGCCCGCCGAGACCGCCCCGGGGGGCGAAACCGGCCCGGTGGACCCGAGCTCAGTGAGCCCGGTGAGCCCGGTGAGCCCGGTGGATCCGGTCGGGCGTCCGGCCGTCGCCGGTCGCCCGGGTCCGCGGTTCGTAGCGCGCCACGGCGGGCCGGTGCCCTCGCCGCCTTCCGGCTCCGGTCGCCTTCGCGGGCTGTCTCTGCGGGCCGTCTCCGCCCGCCTTCGCCGTCTCCGCCCGCCTTCCGCCGCCCCCTGACGTCCGCGGTCAGTCTCGGGAGACGTGCTTCAGTTTGAGATCGTCGAGCAGGGTCTGGGTCGCGGCGGCCACGGCCTCGACGGCCCGCTCGAAGGCCTCGGCGTTGCGCGTCGACGGGGAGCGGAAGCCCGACACCTTGCGGACGTACTGGAGCGCGGCGGCTCGCACGTCGTCGTCGGTCACATCGCTGGCGTAGGGCTCACGAAGGGTCTTGATACTCCGGCACATGACAGGACGGTACTCCGTCTCGCGGCCCTCGCGGCCCTCGCGGCCCTCGCGGCCCTCGCGGCCCTCGCGGTCCTCGCGGTCCTCGCGGTCCGATCCCGGATCACGCCCGGGGTGAGCCGTCGCGCTCGCACTGGATCGCGTCGGCGGCCAGGACGGCGCCGAGCAGCCCCGGGAAGAGCGTGTCGAGGTCGTGCCGGCGCAGCGCGTTCATCTTGGCCGTGCCCCGGTAGGCCTGGTTGATCACCCCGGCCTCGCGCAGCACCCGGAAGTGGTGGGTGGTGGTCGACTTGGTGATCGCCAGCTCGATCGCCGAGCAGGGGGCCTCCTCGTCCTCTCCCAGCCGCCACAGGAAGCGCACGATCTGGAGGCGCATCGGGTCGGACAGCGCGTGCAGCACGCCCTCCAGACGGATCTCCGCGCACGCGGGATGCTCCAGGGCCCTGGCGGACGCGGTCGACACGGTGGCTCCCTCCTGTGGATCTTCTTGATTGTACGAAGGCGATCGTAGTTTGACATCTATCGTAGTACGTGAACTATCGTAGTAGATGTGAAGCAGGGGAGCCGCTCCCGCGATCCCTCCGAAGAAGATCCCTCCGAAGAAGATCCCTCCGAAGAAGATCCCTCCCAAGAAGATCCTCCCAAGCAAGGAGTACGGCCGTGAGCGCCCTGTTCGAGCCCCTGACGTTGAGGTCCGTCACCATCCCCAACCGGATCTGGATGGCTCCGATGTGCCAGTACTCCGCGGCGGTCGAGGGCCCCGAGCAGGGAGTGCCGACCGACTGGCACCTGGCCCACCTGGGCGCCCGCGCGGTGGGCGGCGCCGGGCTCATCCTGGCCGAGGCCACCGCGGTGGCGCCGGAGGGCCGCATCAGCCCGGCCGACCTCGGGCTCTGGAACGACCGCCAGCGGGAGGCGTTCACCCGCGTTACCAGCTTCCTGCGGGAGCACGGAGCCGTGCCCGGCATCCAGCTCGCGCACGCGGGACGCAAGGCCTCCACCCGCCGCCCCTGGCAGGGCGGCGCGCCCACCGGCCCCGGCGAGCACGGCTGGCAGCCGGTCGGGCCGAGCCCGATCCCCTTCAACGACGGCCACCCCGTCCCCACGGAGCTGAGCACCGGCGACATCGACCGGATCGTGGACGACTTCGTCGCCGCGGCGCGGCGGGCGCTGGACGCGGGCTTCCAGGTGGCCGAGATCCACGGCGCGCACGGTTACCTGATCGCCGAGTTCCTGTCGCCGTTCAGCAACCACCGCACCGACGCCTACGGCGGCTCGTACGAGAACCGCACCCGGTTCGCGCTCCGGGTCGTCGACGCCGTCCGCGCGGTCTGGCCGGACGAGCTTCCCCTCTTCTTCCGCATCTCGGCCACCGACTGGCTCGCGGAGAACCCCGCGGACGACCGCGAGGGCTGGAGCGCCGACGACACCGTCCGCTTCGCCAAGGACCTGCTCGCCCACGGCGTCGACCTGCTCGACGCCTCGACCGGCGGCAACGTCGCCGGGGCGCGCATCCCCACGGGGCCCGGCTACCAGGTGCCGTACGCGGCCAGGGTGAAGGCCGAGACCGACCTGCCGGTGGGCGCGGTCGGCGAGATCACCGAGCCCCGGCAGGCCGAGGAGATCGTCGCCTCGGGCCAGGCCGACGCCGTCCTGCTGGGCCGCGAGCTGCTCCGCACCCCCTACTGGCCGAACCTCGCCGCCCGCGAGCTCGGCGCCGGAGCCCGCTGGCCCGACCAGTACCACCGCGCGGTCTGACCCGGCCCCGGCCGCCACGCGCCCGAGGGCAGGCGGGTACCACCGCGCGGTCTGACGCGGCCCCGGCCGCCACGCGCCGGGGGACAGGCGGACACCACCGCGCGCCGCGGCTCCGCCCGGCCGCCACCCGCGCGTGTCGCTCCCGCCGGGCGGGGAGGTGACCCGTCCGGAACGAGGGGACACACGCGGGTGGGGCGGGAGGGCGGCGAACCGGTCCGCCAGGGGGGACGCGGGCCGGTCCGCCTGTCAAGGGAGGTCCAGGGGAGGTTCAGGAGCGTTCGGGGAGGTGCCGATGAGCGGACCGGCCCGCCGGGAGGCGAACCTCCGGGGGTCGAGCGGGCCGGTCCGGGATCATGGGGTGGCGCGGCGCAGGGCCACCGCGTCCTGGAGAACCGTGGCCGGATCCTGGCCGTCGACGAGCAGGCGGCGCATCAGGACCGCCACCTCGCCCATGGTCTCCGGGTCGAAGCCGCGGCGGGTCACCTCCTGGGTGCCGATCCGCAGACCCCGCACGGGCTCGCCGGGAGCCTGCCCCGGAAGGTGGACGCCGCTGAGGTAGACGCCGCCCTCGGCCAGCAGCCGGGCGGCCGCCTCCCCGCCGCCGAACGCGGTGGCGTCCACCGCCACGTGGTGCGAGGCGGTCCAGCCCAGGTGGGCGGCGGCCATGGTGAAACCCTCACCGTCCAGCGCCCTGGCCAGCGCCCCGGCGTTGGCGGCGCAGCGGTCGGCGTACCCGGAACCTCCCGCGGCGTGCTCGGCGGCGGCCAGGACCAGCGGTGCCAGCCGCGAGGCGTCGTAGTTGGCGGTCAGGCCGGGGTAGGCCGCCGCCGCCACCTGGCGGGCGAGGTCCTCGTCGCGGGTCACGACGGCCGCCCCCGGCGGGCCGCCGAAGGACGTGTAGGTCGACATGGTCACCAGGTGCGCGCCCTCGTCCAGCGGCCGCTGGAACCGGCCGCCCGCGATCAGCCCGGCCACGTGCGAGGCGTCGTAGACCAGCAGGGCCCCCACCTCGTCGCACGCCGCCCGTACCTCCGCGACGTCGTACGGGAACAGCATCAGGCTCGCGCCGATCACCACCAGCGCGGGCCGGTGCTCGCGCAGGAACGCCGGCAGGGCCGCGTGGTCGACGTCGAGCCGCTCGGTGTCGTAGGGCAGTTCGGCCACCCGCAGGCCCCGGATCCCGGCGGCGCCCTGGGCGTGGTGGCTGGCGTGGCCCCCGGCGGTCTCCGGCAGCACCGCGATCGTGTCGCCGGGCCGGGCGAACGCGCTGTAGCAGGCGAGGTTGGCCAGGGTGGCGCTCTGCAGCCGCACCTCGGCGAACGTGCCGCCCATCAGCGCCGCGACCTGGAGCGGGGCGAGCACCTCCAGCACGTCCAGCTCGTCCAGCCCGGTCTGGTACTTCTCTCCCGGCCAGCCCATCGACGGGCGGCAGCCCAGGGAGATCTCGTGCGCGGCCCTCGCCCGCGCGCTCATCGTGTTGGTGCCCGCGTACAGCACCACGCCGTCCTCGTCGAGGCGGCCGCGGTGCTCGGCCAGCACCGCGTCGACCAGCCGGGTGACCCCGTCGAGCCCCAGCCCGTTCACCTCGGCCTCCAGCTCGGCCAGGCGCAGCTGTGCCCGGGGCGGTGCCCACGGGGCGACGCGGCTGCGCTCCTGCACGAGGCTCCTCTCATCGGGCGATCTGACGGCTCTCACGAGACGGACTCTCCGGCGCTCGCGAGACGGGCCCCCGGCCCGCGCGAGACGGACCTCCCGCCTCTCGCGAGGCGGATTCCCCGGATTCCCCGAAATGAATAAGTGCGACGCTACGGCTCGCGCCAGATCGAGTCATCGTTCCGTCGCCGGAGATACTTCCTACATCTGTAGGATTGGACCGTGATAGCGGATGATGTCCAGGATCTGCTGGAATCGCTGGCCCTGGCGGTAGGCAGAGGCATGTCCGTGGACGACCTGGAGGGCCGGGTCGTCGCACACAGCGCCCATCACGGGGAGGTCGACCAGGTCAGGGCGCAGGCCATCCTCTCGCGGTCGGTTCCCGCCAAGGTGAGCGCCTGGCAGGAGTCGCACGGGGTGGCCACGACCCGCGATCCGGTACGAATCCCGAAAAATCCGGATCTGGGGATGGCGGCTCGGCTCTGCGTACCCCTGCTCCACCAGAACCGCCGCGTCGGCTACCTCTGGATCATCGAGGGGCCCGGCCCGCTGAGCCCGCAGGAGCTGGACAGGGCCGTACGCGACGCCGCCGCGATCGCCGCCCTGCTCGACGACGGCGGCAGCTCCCACACCCTGAGCCAGCTGCTCACCGGTGAGATCGGCGTGCGGCGGGCCGCGGGCGTGCTCGGCGAGGGGCCGCTGCGCGTCCTGGCGCTGCGCGGCGACCCGGACGGGCTGCGCGAGGCGGTCGGCGCCGAGCTGGTCAGGGTACGCCGCCCGCCGGCCTTCACGATCCTGGACCGCCACGCCGTGCTGCTGCTGAACCGCGGCGAGGACGCGACGGCGCTGGGGGAGCGGCTCGCCGCCAGGATCCGGGCGGGCGTCGGCATCAGCGCGCTCCATCCGGGGCTGGAGTCGGCCGTACGGGCGCACGAGGAGGCGCTCACCGCGGCCAGGGCGGCGGCGGCGGAACGCACGCTGCGGCCGGTCGCCCACTGGCCGGACCTGGGCGTCTACCGGCTGTTCGCCGAGCCGGTCACCGGCCAGCCGGGCGCGGGCGGCCCGCTGGACACGCTGCGCGAGCACCCGGCCCTCCTCACCACCCTGGAGACCTACCTGGACAGCGGGGGAGACGCGCAGGAGACCGCCAGGCAGCTGCACCTGCACCGCACCAGCCTCTACTACCGCCTCGCCAGGATCGAGCAGCTGGCCGGCCGCGACCTCAAGAACGGAACCCACAGGTTAGAACTCCATCTCGCGCTGAAGCTCTGTCGCTGGAATGCGGTGTAACGGCCCGGTAATCAGGGCACAGCTCTGCGGTGCCGCAGTTGATCAACGAGATCATGACCGTCGTCGTCGTGCTCGCGCTCATCCCGCTGTCGCTGGTCCTCGTGTCCGTGGTCGTCCTCGTGGTGCTGGCCGCGTTGGCCCTGGCGACCTCGCGGGAGCAGGATGGGAGGACGACATCCCGGAGGTAAGACGGTGCGGCAGCTCAGCGCGGTGGACACACAGTTCCTGAATTTCGAGACCTCGACGAACGTGGCGAACATCGGGGGGCTCGCGATCCTGTCCGGCGGCCTGTCGCGCGCCGACCTGGTGTCGCTGCTGGCCCACCGGCTCCATCTGGCCGCGCCCTTCCGCATGAGGCTCGCCTTCGTCCCGCTCGGCCTGGACCACCCGTACTGGACCGAGGACTCCAGGATCGACCTCGACTACCACGTGCGCGAGATCGCGCTGCCCAGGCCGGGCAGCGACAGGCAGCTGGGCGAGCAGGTGGCCAGGCTGCACGCCCGCCGCCTCGACCGGCGCCGCCCGCTCTGGGAGATGTATCTGATCCACGGCCTCGGCGGCGACCGTACGGCCCTCTACATGAAGGTCCACCACGCCGCGGTCGACGGTGTCACCGGCGCCGACGTGCTGGCCAGCCTGCTGGACACCTCACCCGAGCCCGCCGAGGTCCCGATGGCGCCCGAGGCCGAGCCGGAGGAGGAGATCGACACGGCGGAGATGGTCGCCCGGGGGCTGGCCAAGGTCGCCGCCAACCCGGCCAACACGATACGGTTCCTGGTCAACGCCGTCCCGCACCTCGACGAGATCCCGCTGGTCTCCCAGGTGCCCGGGGCGGGGCTGGTCTCGCGGCTCACCCGTGACCTGGCCACCTACCTGTCCGGGTCGGGCGCGGCAGAGGTGCCCGCCATGCCCCGCATGACCGTTCCCCGCACCCCGTTCAGCGGCAGGATCAGCGCGCACCGGCGCTTCGCCTTCACCACGCTGCCGCTGGAGGACGTCAAGCTGGTCAAGAACGCCTTCGGCGTCACGGTGAACGACGTGGTGATGTCCCTGTGCGCCGGGGCGCTGCGCCAGTGGCTGCTCAAGCACGACGCGCTGCCAGAGCAGCCCCTCGTCGCGGGGGTGCCGTTCTCGCTCCGCCTCCCCGGCGACCAGAGCGCGGGCAACCAGGTCAGCATCATGATCACCACCCTGGCCACGCAGATCGCCGACCCGGTGGAACGGCTGCTGGCCGTACGGGACGCCATGCGCCTGATCAAGGACCGCTCCTCGCTCGCCCCGGCGCGCTGGCTCCAGCAGCTCAGCGACATGATGCCCTCCGCGCTGACCGGCCTGGCCTCCCGCGCGGCCTTCAACCTGTTCGCCGGCAGCGCGGGCCCGATCAACGTGGTGATCTCCAACGTGCCCGGCCCGCAGATCCCCCTCTACGTGAGCGGCGCCAGGCTGCTCGCGTACCACCCCGTCTCCGTGGTGACCGACGCCAGCGGCGGCGTCAACATCACGGTCTTCTCCTACGACGGCTCACTTGACGTCGGCGTGATCGCCTGCAGGGAGATGGTTCCCGACGTGTGGACCGTCACCGACTACTTCAGGGACGCCCTCCTGGAACTCAAGTTCCTCGTTGAGGAGCAGTGACAGGCCGGGGGCGTCCTTGACGAAGCGCAGGGTCTTCTCCAGGCAGACGATCGAACCTCGCTCGGGCCGGTTGACGAACCGGATGTCGTCGGCCAGGGCCTGCATGATCAGCAGCCCGCGGCCGTGCTCGGAGGTGGGGGCGGGGGAGGTGGCGCCCGAGAAGTCGAAGCCGTTGCCGGCGTCCACCACCTTGATGATGCACCGGTCCCTGGACAGCTCGGTGCTGACCATGTAGTCGTCACTGGGGGTGGCGTGCTGGATGACGTTGGAACACGCCTCCGAGAGCATGAGCTGGATGTCCTCGCGAATCTGCGTCACCACCCCCAGGGCCTGGAGCGAAGAGTCGAGAAGTTGTCTGATCACGGGAACACTCGCGGCGTCACGCGGCAGACGCAGCGCGATCGTGGCCTCCACTGTCCCCTCCTTTCAGCCGATGTGCAGAAACCTTGCCCTGGGTGACCCGTCCTAATCGGGGAGGGGTGATCGTGTCCCTGGAATACGGAAACACACGGCAAAGCGCCTCATGCGTGGCAGATGGTCGAATACATGGAGGATTCTCTCCGGGCTACGGGCATGCGACACCCGCCGGGCGGGGATCTCGGATCCCGGCCCGGTTCGGGTGACCGCGGGCCGCTAGCCCGAGAAGGCGTCCATCGCGGCCTGGCAGAAGGCCTTGAGGTCGTCGGGCTTGCGGCTGGTGATCAGCGTGTTCGGGCCCGAGTCGCAGATCACGACCTCGTGGTCCTCCCAGGTCGCCCCGGCGTTGCGCAGGTCGGTCCGCAGGCTCGGCCAGGAGGTGACCTTCCGGCCGCGTACGACGTCCGCCTCGATCAGGGTCCAGGGCGCGTGGCAGATGGCCGCGACCGGCTTGCCCGCGTCGAAGAACTCCTTGGCGAAGCCGACGGCCTCCGGCACGGTCCGCAGGAAGTCGGGGTTGGCGACGCCGCCCGGCAGCACCAGCCCGTCGAAGTCGGCGGCCGAGACCTCCTCGACCGTGGCGTCCACCGGGAAGGTGTCGGCCCTGTCGAGGTGGTTGAACCCCTGGACCTGTCCCCGCTCGGTGGAGATGAGCCGGGGAGTCCCCCCGGCCTGCTTGACGGCCTGCCAGGGCTCGGTGAGCTCGACCTGCTCGATGCCCTCCGGGGCCACGAGGAACGCGATCGTCTTGCCGTTCAGCATGTCGTCCCCTTTGTTGACGTGCGGTGATGTCATCAGGGGGATGCCATGCCCGTGTCGCCGGGATCTATGCGAGGGCCGCCGGTGCCGGGGATCTGTGCGAGGGCCGCCGGTCCCGGGATCCGCGCGAGGACGGTCGGTCCGGGGGCCTGTGTGCCGGGATCTACGTGGGAGCCGCCGCTCCGGGGACCTGCGTCCCGGGGTCCGTACGGGAGCCGCCGGTCCCGGGGCGGACCTTGCGCCGGCGGAGGCCCGCGGCGGTGAGCCGGGTGACGAGCTCGCGCGAGGACACGGCCTCGGCGCCCAGCGCGACGGCCCGCTCGTAGACGGTCTCGGGGACGTCGTAGTGGTCGCGGTCGAACGCCCGGGGCGGCACGCCGAGCAGCTCCGCGAACGCGTGCAGCTCCCCGGTCGAGCTGTCGCTGACCAGGTGTGACCAGAGCAGGCCGTGCGGACCCGGCCAGTTGGGCGGGTCGATGAGGACGCTCATCGCCGGGCGAGGTCGAGCGCGACCTCCAGGGCGGCCGCCTGGCGCTCCTCGTCGGTGATCGAGTCGTCCCTGAGCATGAACAGCGAGGCGTGCAGCGCGAACAGGGCCATCGAGTGCCTCAGCTGGGTGGACAGGGGATCCTCCGGGTCGACGAGGAAGGCGAGCAGCTCGAACATCCGCTCGCGGGTCTTCTCCATCGTCGGATGGTTCTTGAGCGAGGTCTGGTTGCGCTCGAAGAACCGCATGACCTCGCGGTGCCTGCCCCGGTACAGGTCGTGGGAGTAGCGGCGGACCAGCTCCTCGCGCATCTCGTCGGTGTGCGGCTGGGAGCGGGCCCAGGTGACCAGCTCCTCGATCGACCTCACCCGGTCCTCCGCCAGGCTGGCGATGATGTCGTCCTTGGTCTTGAAGTGGTAGTAGAGGGCCGCCTTGGTCACGCCGAGGGCCTCCGCGATCTCGCGGAGCGAGGTGGCCTCGTAGCCCTGCTCGGTGAAGAGCTTCAGGGCGATCTCCTGGATGCGCGTTCGTGTGTCGGCGTGTTCCCTCATGGTTCCCTTTACCGAGAAATCAACTTGACGGCCGGCAAGTAAGCGGCTTACCTTCCATCGTAGCCGATGCTAGCCGGTCGGCAAGTAAGCAAGATCCACAAGGATTTCTCAACAGGGGGCGAAGAAGTGAAGGAGACCGCGGCCGCGCCGGCGCGGCGTCGCGAGGTCATGGTGGTGCTGCCGGGCCTGATGCTCGCGATGGTCCTGGCCATGCTCGACAACATGATCGTCAGCACCGCGCTGCCCCGCATCGTCGGCGAGTTCGGCGGGCTGACCCACCTGTCCTGGGTGGTGACCGCCTACGTGCTCGGCACCACCGTCTCGACCCCCATCTGGGGCAAGATCGGCGACCTGTACGGCAGGAAGAGCATCTTCCTCGCCTCCATCGTCATCTTCATGATCGGCTCCGCGCTCTGCGGCATGGCCGGCTCGGGGATGCTCGGCGGACCGTCCGACGGCATGATGCAGCTCATCGCCTTCCGCGCGCTCCAGGGCCTGGGGGCCGGGGGCCTCATGGTCAACGCCATGGCGATCATCGGCGACCTCGTCCCGCCCCGCGAGCGCGGCCAGTACCAGGGCATCATGGCGGCCGTGATGTCACTCGCCATGATCGCGGGGCCGCTCATCGGCGGGTTCATCACCGACCACCTCGACTGGCGCTGGGCCTTCTACGTGAACCTGCCCGTCGGGTTCGTCGCCCTGGCACTGCTCGCGGTCAAGTTGCAATTGCCGAAACTCCGTACCGAGCACCGCATCGACTGGCTGGGCGCGGCCCTGCTCTCGGTCGGCATCACCGCACTGGTCCTCATCACCACCTGGGGCGGCAACGACTACGGGTGGGGATCGTGGCAGATCCTCGGCCTGGCGGGGCTCGCCGTCGTCACGCTGGTGCTGTTCGTCCTGGTGGAGCGCCGCGTCGCCGAGCCCATCATGCCGCTCAACGTCTTCCGCGACCGCAACTTCAGCCTGATCTCGGGTGTGGGCTTCCTGCTCGGGTTCGCCATGTTCGGCGCGATCAACTTCCTCCCCCTGTTCCAGCAGACCGTCCAGGGGGCGAGCGCCACCAACTCCGGCCTGCTGCTGCTCCCGATGATGGGCGCCGCCATGGTGGTCTCGCTCTTCGTCGGCCGCGCCATCACCAGGACCGGCAAGTACAAGATCTACCCGATCCTCGGCGGCGTGGGCATGGCGTTCGGCATGTGGCTGCTCTCCCTGATGGGCGTCGACACCCCCGCCTGGCAGACCGGCGTGTTCATCGCGGTGCTCGGCCTCGGCATGGGCTTCCTGATGCAGACCACCATGCTGATCGCCCAGAACAGCGTCGAGCAGAAGGACCTCGGCGTCGCCAGCAGCGCCTCGACCTTCTTCCGCTCCATCGGCGGCTCGTTCGGCGTCTCGCTGTTCGGCGCGGTCTTCAACAACCACCTCACCGAGAGCCTGGAGAGCAAACTGGGCGCCGCGGGCGAGCGGCTCGCCTCCGGCGGCGCCCAGTTCGACCCGGCCGCGCTGCACAAGCTGCCCGCCGGTGTACGGGTCGGCTTCCTGGAGTCGCTGGCCGAGTCCATCTCCGGCGTCTTCTGGTGGGCGATCCTGTTCGCCGTCGCGGTGCCGCTGCTGGCGGCCTTCATCAAGGAGGTCCCGCTGCGCGGCGGTCCCGAGGCGCCCGAGGAGGCCCGGCCCCCGGTCCCGGTGCTCGACTGACCGGCTTCAAGACCCACTCCCCGGTCCCGGCGCTCCGGCTGACCGGCCGACCGGGACCCGGAACGCGGGACCCGGAACGCGGGACCCGGAACGCGGGACCCGGAACACGGGACCCGGAACGCGGGACCCGGAACGCGGGGCCCGGCACCCCACTGGGAGCCGGGCCCCAAGCCGTGACCCAGCGATCCCCAAGCCGCCCTCGCCACGATGGGGACATGAAGACAACCACCCCCGTCGCCGGGTACGTCACCCGGCGCCCGCTGGCCGACGACGCTCGCGAGATCCACGAGCTCGTCTCGCTCTGTGACACCCAGGTGATCGGCAAGGCCGACATGACCCTGGACGACGTCGCCGACCAGCTGAACGACTCCTCCTTCGACCCGGAGTCCGACGGCTGGCTCGTCCACGACGAGACCGGGCGGCTGGTGGCGTGGGCATGGGCC
This sequence comes from Streptosporangium sp. NPDC002721, assembly GCF_042888905.1. NCBI lineage: Bacteria > Bacillati > Actinomycetota > Actinomycetes > Streptosporangiales > Streptosporangiaceae > Streptosporangium > Streptosporangium sp. NPDC002721. The sequence continues at coordinate 12,424 of NZ_JBIAQI010000018.1, read as the reverse complement.
TGCCGCAAGGGCGCCAGTGACAACGTCGACGTCGACGTCGTCGTACACCCCGCCGCGCCGGACCTGACCGGCCCGCTCTGGGACACCGTGACCGAGCGGGCCAGGCGGATCGCCGCCGAGCTCGGCCACGAGCGGGCCGTGGTGGACATCGGCCTCTACCGGGAGGACAGCGGCAAGCGGGCCGTCGCCGCCGCCCGTGGTTTCGCCGCGGCCACCAGCTTCATCCGCCTCCGCGCCGACCACGAGGGAACGGTGCCCCGGCCCGAGCTCCCGGCCGGGATCACGGTGCACCACGGACTCACCGAGGAGGTGCGCCGCCAGGGCCACGCCGTGCAGCAGGCCGGGTTCGCCGAGCACTTCGGGTTCACCCCGAAGGACTACGACGAGTGGTACGACGAGCTGGACTCCTCCGTCAACACCGACTGGGCGCAGCTGGCGGTCGCCCGCCTCGACGGCGAGCCCGTGGCGATGCTGCTGGGCACCAACGCCTTCCTCGGCGACGAGAACTCCGGCTACGTACGCCAGCTGGCGGTGCTCCCCGCCTTCAGGGGCCGGGGCCTGGGCCGGTTCATGCTGCGCGGGGCGTTCGCCGACGACGCCCGCCGGGGCAGGGTCGGCACCTACCTCCACGTCGACGCCAACAACAGCACGCCCGCCCTCGACCTCTACCTCTCGGTGGGCATGCGCCAGGTGCTGGCCATCGACGTCTGGCGGCGCACGATCTGACCGCGCCGCGCCGGGCTCCGTCCGGAGCCGTCCTCCGAGGTCACTCCTCCGGGGTCACCCGGTGCTTGGAGAGGTGGGCCAGCACCGCCTGGTTGGCCTCCCAGCCGTCGGGGAACTTCACCGGCACGCCGAGCTGGACCGGCTCGGACGACGGGTGGGCGTCCAGGAGTTCGGGAATGCCCGCCCTGGCCACCACGACGCAGGCGTGCCGGTGCCGGGAGGTGAGCACGCACAGCCGCCCCGACTCCAGGTGGAACGCGGTGGCGTCGCGGCGCCCGGAGAGCGGGTGGAGCACGATCGTCACGTCGTACTCCCGGCCCTGCAGGCGGTTGGCGGTGTCCACCGTGATCTCCGGCGGCACCCCGGCGGCCCTGATCGCGGCGACCTGGTCGCGGTGCGCGGCGCCGATGGCGATCCTGTCGGCCGTGACGGGATGGCTGCCGCGCTCGGAGTGCGCGACCGGACCCCGCTGGAGCAGCCGCGTCGCCAGGACCGCGGTCGCCGCCACGGCCTCCGCGTCGGTGCGCACCGTGTGGCGGCTCGGCAGCTCGTACAGCGCCCAGCCCGACGCGGCCGCCTCCTCCAGCGCCCGGTCGTGGGAGGTGCGCATGCCGTTCACGGTGAACTCCAGCGACCGGTCGCCGGGGCCCGTCCCCGCGCGGAACCCGGTGAACGGGTAGAACGCCTCGGAGACCACCGGCGCCGCCGAGGCGGGCAGCCGCCAGGAGACCGGCAGCCGGTGCACCGGCAGGTCGGGGTTGTGCCGCAGCAGCACCGAGACCGCACTCTGCACCGGATCCCACGACAGGCCCGCCCAGCGGTCGCCGTCCACGATCGAGAACGGGTCGAGCTGGCCGGGGTCGCCCACGAACAGTGCCCGCTCGAACAGCGAGGCGATGCGCAGCAGCTTGTCCGAGCGCATCTGGTACGCCTCGTCGACGATGGCCCAGGGCCAGGTGCGGTCGCCGATCCAGGCCCACTTGTCGGCGGTGGCGATCACCACGGCGGGGTCCCCCAGGTCGGGCAGCTTGCCCGCGACCGAGACGTTGGGGTGGGCGAGGATGCGGCCGGGCGTGATGTAGCCGCTCGCCGACAGTCGGCCGATCGGCAGGTCGGGGTGCTCGGTCGCGAGCCGCTCCACCAGGTCGTCGACCTGCTCGTTGGTCTGGGCGACGATCATCAGCGGCTCGCCGGTCTCCGCGATGTGTCCCGCGGCCTTCACCACCAGAGTGGACTTGCCCGCGCCCGGCGGCGAGTCCACGACCACGCCGCGGTGGCGGGGCAGGTCGGCCAGCACGGCCGCCACCACGGCCGCCGCCTCCTGCTGCGGGGTCACGGCCTGCGGGGTCACGGCGCACCCCCGTCACGGCCCGCCGCGCCAAAAACGCACGCGGCGGGGCGGTCCCGGGCGTCGCGGCCGCGCGGAGCGCTCGGGGTCGCCGGGCCGGAGGCGCACACGGCGCACGGGGCGGGGCGGTCCCGGGCGTCGCGGCCGTGCGGGGCGCCCGGGGTCGCCGGGCCGGTGACGCGTGGGGTGCACGGGGCGGGGGACGTCGCGCGGCGGCGCGGGGGCCGGTGAGCGCTCAAAGCCATTCCTCCTGGGCGTCGTCGTCGCTGGGTTCGTACTCCTTGGGAGGCCCGCCGTGGGTCCACGGCGTCTGCTCCGGGTCGGGCAGCGCCGCCGACGACTGGAAGTCGTCGGTCAGCGAGGTGTACGAGACCCGCTCGCCCGGTTCGGGCACCGAGCCGGGGACCGGTGTCCTGCCCCGCCCCATCCCCTTGGTGATCTTGAGGGTGATCTCCTCGCCCGTGATCTCGACGATCTCGGCCGCGTGGCCGCGCCGGTCGGGGCTGCCGACCGTGGTGCCGGGGGCGAGCCGCACCGGGTCGCCGGTCCGTACCGTGACCAGGGGCCGGAGCTTGCGTGAGCGGCCCTCGCCCTCGCTGTGCTCGGGGTCGGCGGCCGTCACCGTCCCGGCGAAGGCCTCGCCGCTCAGGCGGTACTCGGCCATGAGCAGCGGGTCGTCGTGGGCCCGCTGCACGTCGTAGCTCGCCCGCGCCCGCTCCAGCCCCGCCAGCCGCGCGGCGGCGCCGACCGCGCCGTCCCTGCGCGCCTGGGGCGGACCGCCCTCGGCGATCCGCTCGACGAACCGGGTGAACGACCCGCGGTCGATCTCCCAGCGGTCCTTCACCCGCGACCCCTCGGGCAGGGCACGCAGCAGCTCCACACTCCGCCACATCAGCCGCCAGGTGGGTTCGAGCTGGGTGCGCAGCGCCTGGCCGATCCGGTCGACGGCGCGATCGGTCGGCGCCTCCTCGTAGGCGCGCATCGCGGGGCCGAGCACCTCGTTGTCGAAGCCGGGGTCGGTGGCCGGACCGGCCGGAGGCCAGAGCAGCGGGTCCTCGGCCTCCTCGGCGGCCCGGCGCCCCGACATCCCGGCCGGCGGGTCGATCCACCCCAGCAGCGCCGCCAGGTTGGCGTCCTCCAGGTTGCTCTGCCCGGTCGCCCAGTGCAGGCTCAGCGCCTCGGTGGCCGCGAGCAGCACCGAGGAGCCCGGCTGCCGCGACCGGTCGCCGAAGTAGGTCAGCCACCGGCCGAGCAGCGGCACCGACGGGTGCACCGGGTAGGGGCCGTCGGCCCGGCGGAACCGGGTGGACCGGCCCAGCAGCCCGGCGAACGAGGCCGCCGGCCGGTTCGGCACCAGGATCTGCGGCGCGTCCAGGCACCGCTCGTACGGCTCGCCGCCCCTGCGCTCGACCGTCTCGGTGCTCTTCTCGAACCCCTCGATGTACGGCAGCAGCACCTCGGCCAGCCCGGCGGCGAAGGCGAACCGCTGGTCCCGGTTGCGGGGCTGGGGGACGACGAGCAGCCGCGGGTGGCTGGGGTCGGTGCCCACCATGGCGGCCAGCGGCGCGGCGGCCTCGCCCGCGAGCTTGAGCGGGATGAGCACCAGCGGCTGGTCGGAGACGTGGCAGTGCCGGACCGTGGTGATCCGCTGCGCGACGCCGTCCCTGGCGGCCCGCAGCCGCGCCAGCGCCGTCAGCGTGCTCACCGGCCGCCCTCCGCCGGTCCCGAAGGCCCGGCCGGGCCCGATACGCCGGCTCCGGCCGCGCCGGCGTCCCACGCGGCCGATGCGTCCACTGCGTCCACCTCAGCCGCCACGCCGCCCCACGCGGCGGCTGCGCCGATCCCCGCCGCGCTGACGTCCCGCGCGGCCGGTACGCCCGTTCTCACCGCAGCGACTCCTCGCGCAGCCGGTTCGCCAGCCGGAGCAGGCGGGCGATCTCCTCCTGGTCCCCGGCCGGTTCGCGGGTGCCCTCGGCCAGGCCGAGCGCCTCGTCCATGCCGGAGACGCCGCCCAGCTGGTCGCGTACCTGACGCCCGAGCAGGTCGGTGGACCCGCAGGCGCGGGCCTCGTGACGGCAGAACATGCACATGTCGCAGGTGGACAGGCAGTCGGGCGCGTAACGGGCGGGCACCTGGAGCAGCGCCTGGGCCAGCTCCTCCGCCGAGCGGGTCGGCACGCCGTCCTCGCCGGGGGCCAGGTCGAAGGTGAGGTCGCCGGGCAGGCCCTCCAGCAGGCGCTCGACCCTGGTCATCCGGGCGAGCTGGCGGGTGAGGACCGAGAGGTGCTTGCGCACGTCGACCAGGGCCGCCGTCGGGCGGTTGGCGAAGTTCTCCGGGCAGACGAGGACCACGTCGTGGGAGACGCGCCGCGGGTCGTGCCCGAGGTCGGCCATGAGCGTGCGCAGCGCCAGGACGTAGACGGCCGCCTGCCGCGCCGCCGCCGCGACCTTGTCCGGCTCGGCCTGGCCGTCGATCACGCTGAACGACTTGATCTCGACGATGTGGAAGCGCCCCCCGATCTGGAAGGCCACCACGTCCGGCTCCAGGTAGGAGGTGTGCCCGGCGATCTGCAGGCTGAACAGCGGGTGGTCGTAGAACACCGCGGCGCCGTCGTCCTCGCGCGCCGCGCGGTCGATCAGCGTCCGGGTGTGCGAGTGACGCAGGTGGGAGCCGACGCTCTCCACGTCCCGGTAGCCGACCTGGGTGACATCCAGGCCGAGCAGCTCGCGCAGCAGGCGCAGCAGCTCGGCGCAGCCGTTCTCCTTCACCAGCGCCTCGAACACGTTCCCGCGGCTGATCGCGAACTGGGACTGGCCGAACGGCGCGGGGAAGCCGACGTGCCGGGCCGTGAGGTCCTTGTCGACCCCCGCGGCGTCCATCAACGCCCGGCGCGCGCAGCCGGGGTTGGCGGCCAGCGCCGCGATGGCCCGCGCGTCGTGCGGACGGGACGGCATCGGCCCGCGCAGCTCGTCAAGCCTGTTCGGGAAGGACCTCTCCCTGAGCTTGGTCATGAGCCGGTCTTCCCGTCCAGCCTGGTCTTCAACAGGCCCCCCTCAAGGTGTTCATCGCGGTGGCGCCGAACAGGCGCTCCACGTCCGGTAGTTGCCTCGTGGCCCGCGCCGCCACCTCGGCCCGCTGCGCGGAGTCGGCGGCCAGGTGCACCTCCAGCTCGGCCCGTGCCGCGCGGATCGCGGTCACCGGGTCGGCCGGGGCGAATCCCTCGACGGCCCCCGGGATGTTCTGCGCCATCCGCGACAGCAGCCGCACCGCCCCGGGGGGCGGCTCCGCCAGCCGCGTCAGCTGCTCTGCGACGCGTACGGCCGAGGTGAGGAAGTCGACGCGCGGGCTCAGCGGCCCCAGCACCCGCAGCTCGGGCGGCCACGTGCTGTCGGCGAGCAGCCCCCGGGCGGGGGAGAGGCGGTCGGTGAGCGCGGCGCACAGGTAGTACGGCCTGGCGTAGGGGTCGCCGCGGAACGAGCGCTCCTCGTCGCGGCGCAGGCTGGTCAGCTGGGAGCCGCGCAGCTCGCGGGAGAAGAAGGCGTCGTTCACCGCCACGATCAGCTTGGCCGGGGTCGGCACGCCCAGCATGGTCAGTGCCTGGTGCACCTGCTCCCTGATGGGCAGCAGCGAGGTCTCGGGCTCGTCCGGCGGCACCGGGGACTCGGAGGCCACCGCCGCGTCCCACGCCTGCTCGGCCCTGCGGAGGTCCCCGCGCAGCGACCTGGCGAGCGAGTTCTCCCTCGCCTTGACCGCCCGTCGCACCTCGGCGCGGAGGTCGGCTATCCGCCGTTCCAGCGCGTCCAGTGAATCACTCACGGCCCGGAGCGTAACAGGAGTTCCACCAGCCTCCCCTGAATTCCAGCGATTTCCAGCATTAAAGTGCGAGCTTTTGAATAGCAATAACGGACTAAAAGCACATTTAATACGAAACTGATCATCCGGAACGCGAGACCGGAAAACTTAACCGGGTTAAGATATTGACCAGGTTGCACCTCTGTTAGGTTGGAACGCGTGACAGGACTCCGGGAACGCAAGAAGCGGCAGGCCCACGAGGCGATCTCGGCGGCGGCGATCACGCTCTTCCTGGAGCGCGGGTTCGACGAGGTGTCGGTCGCCGAGGTGGCGGCGTCGGCGGGGGTCTCCAAGCCGACCCTGTTCAAGTACTTCCCGACCAAGGAGGACCTCGTCCTGCACCGCATCTCCGACCATCAGGGAGAGGCGGCCCGGGTCGTCCGCGAGCGCGCGACGGGCGAGACGCCGCTGGCGGCGCTGCACCGGCACTTCCTGGCCGGGCTCGCGCGGCGCGACCCCGTGACGGGGCTCAACGACCATCCCGAGGTGCTCGGCTACCACCGGATGGTCTTCTCCACACCCGGTCTCGCGGCCAGGGTGCTCCACTACATGGCCCTCGACGAGGAGGCGCTCGCCACCGCGCTCGCCGAGGACACGGACGAGCTCACCGCGCTGCTCGTCGCCGGTCAGGTCCTCGTCACGCAGCGGGTGCTGGCCCGGCGCAACTGGCTGGCCCTGGTCGGCGGGGCGACGGCGGAGGAGACCCACCCGTCGGCCGTCGCCGCCGCCGACCACGCGTTCGCCCTGCTCCCCGGCCTTCCCTGAACACGCGCTGCCAGAGAGGGAAGGCCGGGGGCACCGGCTAGCCTTCGACCTCCGTGCGGTCGGCCGACCACAGGGTGTGGAAGGAGCCCTCGCGGTCCACCCGCTCGTAGGTGTGCGCGCCGAAGAAGTCACGCTGGCCCTGGATCAGGGCGGCGGGCAGGCGCTCGGCGCGCAGCCCGTCGTAGTAGGCCAGCGCGGTCGAGAAGCCCGGCGCCGGGATGCCCAGCTCGGCGGCCTTGGACACCACCCGCCGCCACGAATCCTGGGCCAGGGTCAGCGCGTCGGCGAAGTAGGGGGCGGCGAGCAGGGTGACCGGCTTGTCCTGCGCCGCGTACGCCTCGCGGATGCGGTCGAGGAAGACGGCGCGGATGATGCAGCCGCCCCGCCAGATCGTGGCCAGCGCGCCGAGGTCGAGGTCCCAGCCGTACTCGGTGCTGCCGACCCTGAGCTGGTCGAACCCCTGGGCGTAGGCGACGATCTTCGAGGCGTACAGCGCCCGCCGCACGTCCTCGGCGAAGTCCTCGCCGACGGCCCCCGCGGGCACGCCCGACGGGCCCGGCAGGCCGCGCGCGGCCGCACGCAGGTCCGCGTGACCGGACAGGGAGCGGGCGAACACCGCCTCGGCGATGCCGCTCACCGGAACGCCCAGGTCCAGCGCGATCTGCACCGTCCACCGGCCGGTGCCCTTCTGCTCCGCCCGGTCGGCGATCACGTCGACGAGCGGCTTGCCCGTGGCCGCGTCGACCTGGCGCAGCACCTCGGCGGTGATCTCGATCAGGTACGAGGACAGCTCGCCCTCGTTCCACTCCGCGAAGATGTCCGCGAGCTCCGCCGGGGTCCGGCCGAGCCCCTGCCGCAGCAGGTCGTAGGCCTCGGCGATGAGCTGCATGTCGGCGTACTCGATGCCGTTGTGCACCATCTTCACGTAGTGCCCGGCGCCGTCGGGACCGATGTGCGTGCAGCAGGGCACGCCGTCCACCTTCGCCGCGATGTCCTCCAGCAGCGGGCCCAGCGCCTGGTACGACTCCTTCGAGCCGCCGGGCATGATGCTCGGCCCGAGCAGCGCGCCCTCCTCGCCGCCGGAGACCCCCGCGCCGACGAAGTGGAGGCCACGCTCGCGCAGCGCGGCCTCGCGCCGGCGCGTGTCCAGGAAGTGCGCGTTCCCGCCGTCCACGAGCATGTCGCCCGGCTCCAGCAGGGGGGCGAACTCCTCGATCACCGCGTCGGTCGGCGCACCGGCCTTGACCATGATCAGAATTCGCCGGGGGCGCTCCAGCGCGGCGACGAACTCCTCAGCGGTCTCGCAGGGAACAAAGGTCCCCTCGTGCCCGTGTTCCTCGATCAGTGCCTTGGTCCTGTGCTGGGACCTGTTGTGTACCGCTACCGAGTGCCCATGCCTGGCCAGGTTGCGGGCGAGGTTCGCCCCCATGACGGCCAGCCCTGTCACACCGATCTGAGCCTGAGTCATCTCTGACACTCCTTCGTCGTGTCCAAGATGCCAGTTTGCACCCACCGCCGATCAAAGGCGTCGAGAGGGCCCGAACGAGAGACCCCCGGCGCCGTACGGATCAACGGACCGCCCGTCCCCAAGGGGTTCCCGCGCCCGGCGGGGAAGAGAAGACGTCCCGAGCCCGGCGCGGAACCGCGGGGTTTCCGGTGAGAATCGGGGACGGGACAGCGGTCCGGACGTTCGGCACGGAGCCACGGGATCCCGGGGGATCGGTGGCAGGACGGGAGTGTCAGGTCCCGGCGCGGAGCCGTGGGAACCCGCGAGGGAGATCAGCGCCGGAACAGGGTCCCCGGAGCCTCCGAGCCGAGGACCCCGCCCAGGCAGCGATAGGTCCGCGCGCCCCCCTGGAACTGTTCCTTCGAGGGCGGCAGCACCGTGCTCCGCCACCTGGCCTGCCCGATCCCGCGGGCGTCGCCGTAGCGGGAGGCGAGCATGATCCGCGCGGTGCACACCTTCTTCACCGTCGGATGCCTCTCCAGGGCCGCCGAGTCGTAGGTGAGGGAGTCCTGCGGCAGCGGGGCGATCGCGAACGTCTCCCACGAGTGGGACTCCTCGCAGCCGATCCGCTTGGCCGTGGTGTCGCCCGCGATCGAGACGAGGCCGCCCCAGCACTCGGGCTCCGCCACGCACGCGGCCCCCGCGCCCGTCACCGCGGTGGCGGGGCAGGCGGTCGTGACCGTGGCGACCTCGGGAACCTCGCGAGCCGCGGACGCGCTCTCCACCGGGGCCGCACCGCCGCCCTTGCCGTCGCCCTGGAGGCTCTGCTGCCCGGTGGACGGGCCCTGGTCGCGGTTCTCGATGTACATGAGCCCGACCCCGGCCAGCAGCAGGATCGCGAAGGCCACGGCCACCGCGACGAAGACCCGCACGTTCGACGGGCCGGGATGCGCCGGGGCCGTCGCGGGCGACTGGGTACTGGAGAGCCCCTTCAGACCCGGCGACGTCAGATGCGACCGCACCGGCTCCCCGCCCGGCCCACCCCGCGCCGCCGGTGCGCCGTACGGCGACGCGTACGGCCTCTCCGGCGCGTACGGCGTCTCCGGCGCGTACGGCGGCGCGGGGCGGGCCGGGCCCGCGACCGGAGCGGGGCGAGAGGAGGGAGAGGAGGAGGGAGAGGAGGAGGGAGAGGGGGAGGAAGTGGCGGGACGCGGGGCGGGGGACCGGCGCGCCGGGCCGCTCCCCTCCAGGCGCAGGTCCGTGAGGGCGTCGCGCAGCGCGGACACCGAGGGGGTACGCCGCGCGGGATCACTGGCCATGGCCTCCCTGAGCACGGCGGTCAGCTCCGCCGGCACCCCCGGGATCTCGGGGACGGGCAGGCGGTGCAGGGCCATGATGACCGCGATGTTGACCACGCCGCTCTCGGGAAAGCGCGGCGGGCGCCCGGAGAGCAGCGCGTACAGCGTGGCGGCGAGGGAGTAGACGTCGCCCGCGGCGGCGGGTTCGGTCAGCTCGAACGCCTCGGGCGGAGCGTAGGCCGGGGTGAGGGACTCCCGGGTCACCGACGCCTCGCTCCCCGAGGACGGCATGGTGGCCAGCCCGAAGTCGGAGAGCACCACATTGCCGTACCGGTTGATCAGGATGTTGGCGGGCTTGATGTCGCGGTGCAGCACCCCGGCGGCGTGCGCGGCCGCCAGCGCGTCGGCGATCCGGATCCCGATGTCGGCGACCTCGGCCGGGGGCAGCCGCTTCTCGGCCCGCATCCGGTCCAGCAGCGACCCGCCGGGACACAGCTCCAGGACCATGTACGGGCGGCCGTCGGGCAGGACCCCCGCGTCGTAGACGTGGGCGACGTGCGGGTGGCCGGAGAGGGCGCCCGCCGAGGTCACCTCACGCATGAAACGGCGCCGGTCCCGCTCGGAGACCAGCACCCGGTTGTCCACCTTGAGCGCCACCTCGCGCTCCACCGCCAGCTGCCTGGCCCGGTAGACGATCCCGAAGCCGCCCTGGCCGAGCACCCCGGACACCTCATAGCCCGGTACCGCAAAGGCGCCCGATCCGGTCACCTGCCACCTCCTGAAGACGAGCGGCAGATTACCGGAGTTTGATCCGCAAATTAGGTGCGTATTCCTCATGCCTGGTCAGAAAGGTGACGTCCACGGCCGTGAGACACCGGCCGGCCGATGGGACGCCTGTCGCCGGAGTCGTTTTCGCCGGAGCACGCACGCGTATCACGACATCATGGTCACCATCTGGCGGGCTGCCAGCCCTCCCGGCGCCCTGATCCCCGGCCGTCCGTCACTCGCCGAAGCGGGAGAGCCGGCCGCGCATGCGGGCGTGGCGCAGCGCCCACGCGAACAGGCCGAGCGTGGCGGCGAGGTAGACGACGTCCAGCAGCGCCGCCCAGGCGAGGCTGTCCCAGGGCACGGCGCCGCCGTTCAGCACGGTCCGCATGCCGGTGAAGACGTGGGTGGCGGGCAGGAACCCCGCGATGGCCTGGAGGGGGCCGGGAAGCGTCTCGACGGGGTAGAAGATGCCCGCCAGCGGCTGCACCACGAACACCAGTGACCAGGCGATCACCTGGGCGTTCTCGCCGAAGCGCAACACCGCGCAGATTCCCACCAGGCCGAGGGACCAGCCCATCACCAGCAGCAGCGCCATGAACGGCACCATCCCCGCGCCCAGGCTCGTGATGCCGAAGCCGTAGAGGGCGAGCGCCAGCCCCGACATGATCGCGATGGCGAAGACGACCTTGCCGAACGAGAACACGATCAGCCCGATCACGTACTCGACGTTGGAGAGCGGGCTGACCTGGACGTTCAGCAGATTCCTGCTCCAGATGTCCTCAAGGAAGGCGATCGAGATCTCGTTGCTCGCCTTCTGGAGCACCTGCCACAGCAGGACGGCGCCGAGCAGGAAGGCGGCGATGAACGGCACGCGCTGCGACTGCAGGAACAGCGTCACGAAGCCCCAGACGAAGAGCTCGATCGTGGGCCAGAAGACGATCTCGAACATCCGGACCGGGCTGCGGCGCAGCGCCGCCAGGTCACGGAAGACGACACCGCTGATCCGTTTCCTGCGCGCGGCCAGGCTGAGCGGGGGAAGGGTCGTCGTCATGCTTGCGCCCCCGATCGCGCCACCTTGAGAAAGACCTCCTCCAGATCCTCCGCGCCGTAGACGCCGGTGAGCTCGGTGGTGCTCCCGCTGGCCACGATCCGGCCTTCGGACATGAAATGGACGCGCTGACACATCCGCTCCACCTCCTGCATGTTGTGGGACGTGATGAGCATGGCCCGCCCGCTCTCGGTGGCGACCCGGACGAGCAGGTTGCGGATCCGGTCACCGGCGTCGGGGTCGAGGTTGGCGGTGGGTTCGTCCAGGATGAGCAGGCTCGGTTCGTTGATCAGTGCCTTGGCCAGTTGCACGCGCGTGCGCTGGCCGGAGGAGAGTTCCATCACGCGGCGCCTGCGCAGCGGGCCGAGGTCCAGCAGCTCGATGACCTCCTCCACCCGGGCCCTCGGCCTCCGCACGCCGTACAGCCGGGCGAAGGCGTCGAGCACCTCGCGCACGTGCAGGACGCCGGGGAGGTCGACGTAGCTCGCGGCGAAGTTGATCTGGCTCAGCACCTCGGTCCGGTTCCTGGCGAGGTCAAGGCCGAACATGTGGATGCTGCCGCTGTCAGGCGTGATCAGGCCGAGGAGCATGTGCAGGGTCGTCGACTTGCCCGCGCCGTTGGGGCCCAGCAGCCCGACGATCTGGCCCGCGCCGACGGTGAGGCTCACCTCCCGGACGGCGGACACCGAACCGAACCTCTTCGCCAGCGCCACAGCCTCGAGAATCACCACCACGCCAGCGTGCGGTCAGCCGCCCCCTCCGGGCAATCGGTTTTCCCCCTGGGACGCGGTTGATTTGACGATGTGGGTCGCGGTTCATAAAGTTCACCAGACCCGAGGGAGACGGCGGTGACGCCGGGGCCTCGGAACCCTCTCTGATGATCTTTCTCCTTACGGGATCTTTGTCCCCAAAGAGGCTCGATTCGACACGAATCGGACGATCAAGTAAGTTAGACGGGTTGCCCCGAAAGGGGAGGCTGGAAATTCTGAAACAGGTAAGCCGGATCGGGTCGGTTTGACACGAAAAAGCGGGCCTGAAAGAATAAGGGCACAACGAAAGAACAGAATAAAACAAAACGAACGCCCCGGAGTTCGGGCCTGGCTGATCGGCTGGGTTTGGGTGATGGTGTACGCGTCCGTTTCTTGAGAACTCAACAGTGTGTTAAAAGCCAG